>CAYJGP010000021.1:0-20029 GCA_964369435.1 uncultured Oscillospiraceae bacterium
ATAGATTTCATTCTCTTCCATTCTGTCAACGAGTTGTTTTGCAAGAGAACTTTGATAGTCGATTACTATTTCAACCCTTTTCCCCATACTATAAATAGCACCCATAAGGCCCACAGCACTGCCAACAGAATCAAGGTCTGAGAATTTATGTCCCATAATCAAAACATTACTTGCATTTTCAATAAGCTCATATAGAGCGGCTGAAACTATTCTTGTCTTAACCTTTGTTCTCTTCTCAGCACTTTGGCTTAATCCGCCGAAAAACTCATAGTTATTAATTGTTTTAACAACAGCCTGATCGCCACCTCGTCCAAGTGCCATATCGAGAGCCTGTCTTGCCATCGTTGCATTTTGAGTTAGATTTTCTCCATCTCGTCCTATACCGATTGAAAGGGTTAGCGGCATCTCTTCAATCTCAACCGCTCTCTTCACGTTATCAAGTATTTGAAAATCGCTCTCAATTAGCTTTTGCAGATGCTGGTCTTCTAATACAATTATATATCTATCTCTTCGAAGTCTTATAATAAATGCATTTTGATAGGCATTAAGTGCATCAAGGCTACTCTCAACCTGTGCTGCTATCTGAGCTCTCTCGCTGTCTCGAAGATTTTCAGTTAGCTCGTCGTAGTTATCAAGATAGATATACCCAACACATGGCTTCGTCTCGGCATATTTTGTAGCTATCTCCTCAAGGATTGTATTATCTATAAAGTAATAGCTTGATAGCATACCTTGCTCTGTTGTTATCCCGCTTTTAAAAACCCTGTAATGCTTACCCATATATACAAGTGAAGTTTCTAAAATTTCATTTTCATCTGAAACGAGCTTTTCAAATCTATTCTCAATATATTCGCCCAGAATATCACTTTTCATAAGAACTTGGTTGCGAAAAAGCGCATTATACCAAACAACTAAACCATTCTCATCGCAAAAAACCGTTGGAATTGGAAAGCTATCGAGTTTTTCTTTATTTTCAGGGTCGAGCTGTTTTGCTATCCCGCGAAATATCTTAAATCTGCGTTTTCTCACTGCAAAATATATGTAAACCATAAGCAGCGCAAATACCAAAAGCACCGCTACGGCTATAAAGTATATTGTTTGGTTATATAAAAGATACGGTAAAAGCAATAGACAAAAAACGGCACAACTAGTAATTGTCCAAAGAAGAAAAATCTTTGAAACATCGTAGTTTTTTGAGACAAGTCTGTCTATAAATTTCACATCAGACCTCCATAATTATCGGGAATATCATGGGACTGCGCTTTGTTCTTTGGTATATTAAATTCGATAGGGCATCGCGAAGTTTTCCGCGTACCTCATTGAAATCCCGAAATTTTTTATTCTCAAGCTCGCTTATAATGCCAAGCGCAGTTTTACGCGCACTCTGTATAAGTTCTTCGCTCTCTTTGACATAAACAAACCCTCTTGAGTGAATTTCAGGGCCTGATAGTAAGTATCCGCCTTCTTTTGCAATAGTTGCAACAACAAGGAAAATACCATCGGTTCCAAGATGTTTTCTGTCTCTTAAAACAACACTTCCAACATCTCCAACACCAAGTCCATCAACAAATACTCTGCCTGCTGGAACACTACCTACTATACCTGCCTTATCCTCGCTTATCTCAATAACCGAGCCTAAATCAGCAATTACTATATTCTTTTCTGCAACGCCCATCTCAAGTGCTAGAGCTGCGTGTTTTCGCAGATGTTTATGCTCACCGTGCACCGGTATGAAGTATTTTGGTTTTGTAAGACTCATTAATAATTTGAGCTCATCCTGCGATGCATGGCCGCTTACATGAATTTCGTACATTCTCTCATATATAACATCAGCACCAAGCTTCATTAGGTCATTTACAAGCTTAGAAACAGTTTTTTCATTTCCCGGTATCGGTGTAGCTGAGATTATTATAAAGTCACCCGGAATAATATTTACTTGACGATGGTCACTTGTGCTCATTCTAGCAAGAGCAGATAGCGGCTCTCCCTGACTACCTGTTGTTATAATACAAAGCTGGTCTTTTCGAAATCTTGATATTTCAGAGATATCGATAATCGTATTTTTCGGCACTTTTATATATCCAAGTTCCATACCTTTATCGACAACATTTAGCATACTGCGTCCAGAAAGCGCTACTTTTCTGCGCTGCTTTACAGCGGCATTTATAATCTGCTGAACCCTGTGGATATTCGAGGCAAATGTCGCAACAATAACCCTCTGTTTCTCCGCCCTTTCAAAAAGTGCTGTGAGGTTTTCTCCAACTTTCCGCTCACTCATAGTAGAACCTGGTCGCTCTGAGTTTGTACTGTCCGACATAAGTGCTAAAACGCCACGTCGTCCAAGCTCGCCAAACCTTGCAAGGTCTATCATACCGCCCTCTATCGGGGTGTAGTCAACCTTAAAGTCGCCTGTGTGGACAACGACACCAGCAGGAGTGTGGATAGCATAAGAAACAGCATCTGGTATCGAATGGTTAACTCGAATAGCCTCAAGGTTAAATGAGCCTATTTTCGTGGTGCTTCCAGCTTCTATAACATTTAGCTTGCTGCTCTTTGAAAGTCCGTGTTCTTTGAGTTTCCCCTCGATTAGGCCGATAGTCAGCCTTGTTCCATATACCGGTAGATTATGTGTTTTTAAAAGATACGCAACGCCACCTATATGATCTTCATGTCCATGGGTAATAAACAAAGCTTTTATCTTGCTTTTATTTGCCTCAACGAATGTGAAATCCGGCAAAACAAGGTCAACACCAAGCATTTCTGCATCGGGAAACGCAAGACCACAGTCGACTATAATAATCTCTTCTTCATATTTAAATGCAGTCATATTCTTGCCGACTTCATTTAGTCCACCAAGTGGGATTATCTGAAGCTTTGGTGCATTTTTATTCTTCTTACCTTTGTTATTTTTTCCCTTAATATATGGTTTCTTATTTTCGTTTTTTTGCTTATCTGCCTTCTTTGGTTGATTTGGTTGATTTATTTTCTCAGCCTTTTTCGGTTGATTTGGTTGATTTATTTTCTCAGACTTTTTCGGTTGGTTTGTTCGCTCCATCTTTTTTGGTTGATTTGGTTTATTAGCGTTGTTTTTCGCAGCAGCAACTGGATTTTCTGCCGCTGTCACCTGTTGTTTTCCAGCACTATTTTGTCTTTTCGGGTATCTTCTGTTTTGATTACTAGTACCCTCTGTGCCTTCCGGTTTTTTTGTGTTGTTTGTCAAAATTTCCTCCTAATTAATTGCAAAACCACAAAAGACCAACACCCTTTCTTTCGGCGTCAGCTCTTGCTTTAGTTTCATTTTTGTATGTAAAATATAAAAAAATCATAATTATTATCACCTATATAATACAGTTGTATATCTAATAAGTCAAGAGATACACTGTTATATTTGGCAAAGATGTGGTAAAATAAACATGAAAATAAATTAATTGGATGGTTTTATGAAAAAAGTATTTATCTATACAGACGGTGCCTGCAGTGGAAACCCAGGACCCGGTGGCTATGGCGCTATTTTGAAATATAAAGATACCGTTAAAGAGATTAGTGGCGGTGCAGCAGACACTACAAATAACCGGATGGAACTGCTATCTGTAATTGAAGCATTAAAGCTGTTAAAAGAGCCTTGTGCAGTTGAGCTTTTTAGCGATAGCAAATATGTTACCGATGCTATAAACAAAGGCTGGCTGTTTAACTGGCAAAAAAAAGGGTATAAGAAAAGCGATAACAAACCTGTTTTAAATATAGATTTGTGGGAGGAGCTAACCCCGCTAATCAAGCTACATACCGTAACTTTTAACTGGATTCGAGGCCACAATGGTCATCCAGAGAATGAGCGATGCGATACTTTAGCCGTTGAAGCAGCTGAAAAATTCAAGTAGAAATTTGCCGTTTTTTTTGGATATTTACAAAAATACTTGTAAAATGGACAAAAAAGGTATATAATACAAACAGACTATTAAAGAAGGTGACTTTTATGTTCAAAATATATCTTGATAACGCCGCTACAACAGCTATCACTCCCGATGTTTTAAACGCTATGATGCCGTATCTCACAAACCATTATGCAAACCCCTCGAGCATCTATTCGTTTGCAAATGAGAGCAAGATGGCGATTGAAAAAGCAAGGGCGTCCGTTGCAAAATCACTTGGTGCTACCGAGCGCGAAATATTCTTTACAGGTTGCGGCACTGAGAGCAACAACTGGGCTATCAAGGGAGTTGCGCGAAAGGCATTGAAATCCGGTAAAAATCATATAATTTCAACCGCTTTTGAGCATCATGCAGTTCTACACACCCTTGACACTCTAAAAAAAGAGGGATTTGAGATAACACTGCTTCCCGTTTCAAGTGAAGGTCTTATTGATCCAAAACAGGTGGCAGATGCTATAACCGATAAAACTTGTCTTGTATCTATAATGTATGCAAATAACGAAATCGGTACAATACAGCCTATTTCTGAAATAGGAAAAATATGCAGAGAAAAAGGTGTTTTATTCCATACAGATGCTGTACAGGCTTTTGGAAATATTCGAATTAATGTAGAGGATCAGAATATAGACCTGCTCACAGTTTCAGGGGATAAAATACATGCCCCAAAAGGCGTTGGAGCGCTATATATAAAAAAAGGTATAACATTTGATAATCTGATAGATGGTGGTGGACAAGAGCGTGGCAAAAGAGCCGGCACTGAAAATGTTGCATCTATTGTAGGCTTTGGTGTTGCAGCAGAGATTGCAAATCAGAGAATTGATAGAAAAAACTATAGATTGTCCGCTATGCGAGATCGTATTATTAAAGAGATCTTAAAAATAGAAAGAAGCCATTTAAATGGCGATAAACAAAAAAGGCTTTGCACAAATATCAACATAAGTTTTGAAGGAATTGAGGGCGAGAGCATGCTTATCCTTCTCGATTTAAACGGTATCTGCGCAAGTTCTGGAAGTGCTTGCACTAGCGGATCACTTGATCCGTCGCATGTTTTGCTATCTATTGGCCGTCCACACGAAATAGCACATGGCAGTTTGCGCCTCTCCCTCTCTGAAGAGACTACTGATGCGGAAATTGATAAAGTTTTAGAGCTTCTCCCTCCGATAATAGAAAAATTGCGTGCGATGTCGCCGCTGTGGGAGAGAATTAAGAGCGAAGAAAGGTAGAATAAAATGTATACAAATAAAGTAATGGACCATTTCACAAATCCTCGAAATGTCGGCGAACTTGCCGATGCTAACGGTGTGGGTGAAGTTGGAAACGCCAAGTGTGGCGATATAATGAAAATGTATTTAAAGGTTGAGAATAATGTTATAGTTGATGTTACCTTTAAAACATTCGGTTGTGGAGCTGCTATTGCAACAAGCTCGATGGCAACAGAGCTTATAAAAGGAAAAACTATCGAAGAGGCACTACAGCTTACAAACAGAGCAGTTGTTGAAGCGCTTGAAGGACTCCCCCCAGCTAAAATTCACTGTAGTGTTTTAGCTGAGCAGTCTATCAAAGCTGCGATAAGTGACTATTATAGAAGTATTGGAATAGATCCTGTTCCGATAGTCGGAGAGATTATAGATGATGACGACATCCACGACCTCTGTTAAAATAGTTTTGCTTGGGCTTTCTGGTGGAGTTGATTCATCACTTTGCGCAAAGCTTCTCCAAGATGCTGGATACGAGGTTATCGCAGCATACCTAGACCTATCCCCTGCACACAGCAACGCTATTGATAAGGCAAGACAGGTTGCAGAGGATTTAAAAATAGAATTTATGGTAATTCGGGAGCATGACCTCTTTTTAAAAGAGGTCATAACTCCCTTTTGTCATTCTTATAGGGACGGAAAAACTCCAAACCCATGTATTATCTGCAACCCTACTGTTAAGTTCAAACTGCTATATGAAAAGGCAAAAGAGCTCGGTTGTAGCTATATAGCAACAGGACACTATGCAAACACCGAAGAGCGAGATGGTATATTTTATATAAAGAAAGCGACCGACCTTAAAAAAGATCAATCTTATATGCTATATAGGTTGCCGCAAGAAATTTTATCTATGCTCAAAACACCGCTAAACTCGCTGACAAAAGAGCAGGTTCGCAAGCTTGCAGAGAATGGACAGATAAGCAGCGCAAATACGCCGGACAGCCAAGAAATCTGCTTTGTACCAGACAACGACTATAAAGCTTACGTAGACAGTTTTAACAAAGGGACAAAACAGGGTTATTTTGTCTCTCCCGAAGGTGCACGATTTGCAAAACACAAAGGTATCACCCACTATACTCAAGGTCAGCGGAAGGGTCTTGGTGTAGCTCTTGGGCAGCCTGTTTTTGTTAAAAAAATAGATCCTGTGAGCGGCGACATTTTTCTTGTATATAAAGGGGATGAACTATCAAACGGATGCTTTATATCTGATATAGTGAGTTTTGGCGATGAGCTTTTTGATGAAAGAAACAGCCTTTCTGTGAAAATCCGAAGCGTTGCAAAGCCTGTGCCATGTAAATTTGTGCAATGCGATAATGGTAATGGTAAGCTTGTTTTTGATACACCACAACATGCCGCTGCAAACGGCCAATCTGCTGTTATCTATTGCGGTGATAGGGTAGTCGGCGGCGGAATAATCTATGATAGTTTTTAAAAAAGGCTTTTATTTATGATTTTTTGATGATATAATCGGATATATAATCTAGTTATCGAAAGGTTGATTTTTAAATGAGAAAAATTATTGTTTCGATTTTAGCAACTGCTCTTTTGCTAATTGGATGCAGCCCCTCTTCTACTATGAGCATTACCCCATCGAAGTTTAGCGATGAAACAGAGGCTATATTGAATGTTATTGGTGGCGATGATTTGCAGTTTTTTGATATCTCGCTCGATGAAACTGCTAAGAGCTATGAGATTATCGCTTATCTGTGCACCGATAGCAGCTGGCAAGAATCAGGTAAAATTATGGGCGGCGTTGAAGATAGTAATTTTCAAATAGCTATTGAGGTAACAGATACAAGCTTCACTATTTATTCAATCGATGATAATGGTCATTCTAAATCACATTACCCCGATATTGGAATTGATTTTAGCAGTGTTTTAGCAAATGGTGGTGCAAAGCTTGAAGTTGAAACAGATATCGTTTTAAATGAAGAAATACCGCTACTAATTAAAATTGGAACAGATGAGAGCAGTATGGCGATTTATGATATTAATGAGCTTTTTCAAGTTTATGATTATGAAATAGGCGTTGCTTTCACTTTGAAAGTTTCAGATAAAGAAGTAGAATAAATTATTAAAATGGAGGAGATTATGCAAAGAAAAGATAAGATAAACTACTATCTCGATATTGCCGACAGTATTTTAATTCGAGGAACATGTCTTCGAAGAAACTACGGTTGTATAATCGTCAATAACGATGAAATTATCTCAACCGGTTATGCAGGCGCACCAAGGGGGCGCAAAAACTGCAACGACCTCGGGTTTTGCATAAGAGAGAAGATGCAGATACCAAGAGGCGAGCGATACGAGCTATGTCGGAGCGTCCATGCTGAAGCGAATGCAATTATTTCAGCGGCAAGAAAAGATACTATAGGCGCTACCTTGTATCTTGTTGGTAGGGACGCAAAAACAGGCGAGCTTATTCCTGCAACCTCTTCTTGTTCTATGTGCAAACGACTTATTATTAACGCTGGAATACTTCGTGTTATCGTTCGTAATTCAGAGGATACATTTACCGTTTTCAATGTTGAAGATGAATGGGTTTCAAACGATGAATCGATAGACGGAACATTTGGATATTAGTATTACATAATTTTATATTCTTATAAATTAAATTTAACATAAAAATAGAAGTGGATTTTCATCCACTTCTATTTTTATTATATTATTCTAGCTAACTAAAACCTTTGCTTGTAGATAAATATCAAAATAACCTTCATCTTCAAAATATGTTGGTAGACGATCCCCTTGGTATGACTCAATAGCACCACTGCTACTTTTTGCAAACAGCTCTGCTTCCCAAACAACATCTCCATTTGAGTCCACTTCTATAAATGCGGGGTATGTTGCATAGGTTGTTAAATTTTGCGGTTGCCATCTATCGAACATTCCAAAGTAGTTTCCTGTTTCCTCTAGGTAGTTTGCATCACTTCTTATCTGCGAGTATAGCTCTTCACCACGCTCTTTGCCATATTCAAAAATCTGCTCAACTTCCATCGTAACTTCATTAATTCTATAGTGAACTATACGCGAGTAATAGTCCCCTTCAAAATCAACACCGTGGTAGGTTTCTGAAATATACTCTCTTGAGTACCCGTTGTCGAAAAGGGTTATATCAATTGTATCTGGGTCGTTATCTAAATCGGGAAGAAGATAAGCTGCATGCTGGTTATAATGGTGCTCAAATTCTTCTCCAACAGGCTCTAGGAGAAACTGCTCATAATAGCTCATCCAGTCGTAGTCATCTGCTAAAATCCACTCGATTTCACCCTCAGGCCAACTTATTTTTGCAACAGCCGATTGGAAGTTACCTGAAATTATAATACTCTCATCAGCAGCTATGTATTCTATTGAATTTAGATGAAACCAATCAAGACCATCTCTGGTAAAATTATCCGCATAGAAAGTATATGAGTAGCGACTTCTTGAAAGAACCGTGCGAAGATCAAGTGTATTTACAACTTCACCTGTATCGCTATCAATCTCAAATATGAAATCCTCTAGCGAGTCGTAGGTATCGCTTGATGCTATAAGCAAGTTTCCGTTATCCATTGTTGCTATAGCATGATGTATGTGGGATTCTAAATCGTGTCTCGCATGGATGTTCCCCATTTTGTCTATTTCCACAATATAATTATCATCTATTGTGTTAAAGTAAAATTTATTATTGTACACCTCGTTTACCTGACCGAATATTATATCGGTGATCATCCAGCGTATCTCGCCATTCTGATCAAACGCTATTTTATTCTGAAATGTTTTATCGTCTGAATATAGAAAGTTAAGCCCTTCTGTATATCCCGCGGAAACAGTGTTCGCAGTTATTATTAAGTCATCATAAGGTGCTGGAAGTTTTTCTGTTTGCATCTCTGCTGTATATTCGCCCACTATCTCATCATCTGCTGAATAGACGATGTATTCTACTTTGTTTGAAGTATCTGCATAAAGAGCGTAAACTGGGATAACATGTGAGCTGCTAAGCTCTGTAAATGTATGGTTGTCCCCTGATTTATCATAAATTCCATCATCTATTGAAACCTCGACATAGCACTCTTCATCGGTTGAAAAAATGATCACACCACTGAGTGGCGATATGTTATATGGATTTACTTCGATATATGGATTCTCAGCTGTGTACTCTTTATTGCCAGCTACTTGCTGCAACCGCTCATCAACTTCCTCTTGAAAGTTTACCTGCTCAATTAACTGGTTATATGTTTCATCAATAATTCCAAGATATTGAATTACAGGTAAAATTAAGTTTACAGCAAATACAGCAGTTACAACAATTGATATACCACCTGTTATATTTAAAATAAGCTTTGGAAAAGAGGCCTTCTTTATAAAGAAAAGGGCCCATCGGTAGAGATAGCCTATAGTGAGTGGCAAGAATATACTTAGTATAACCGCATATATAATGTAAAATATTATGCTTTCAAAATCTGTGAGTAAGCTTATTATAACCTCATCAATAGTTTTGCTGTCACCTATTTCTATCCAGTGGATAAACAGTTGATAACCAAAGGATATTGATCCAAAAATTAACACCGATATAATTTTCATCAAAACAGAAAACTTAATTTTTGCTACCTTTAGAAATATAGTTGTTGCAACTGTTCCTGATAACAAAAAAACCAATGATAACAAGAAAATATTCATATATTACCCCTTTTCGATTTTTTAAAAGTCTTTTTATGCATATTACCATTTTATTGTGATGAACTTTTGTGGCAAAGCTCAAACTTTTAAACTATTTTGATTATAGCATTTTGCATAATAGATTAGATCGGCAAACCAGCGGCACACTTGTGGCAGAGCAGTGGCAAAAGACATTTTTAGATGATAACTAAAAAAATAAACCCTCGGTCACTAAAACCAAGGGTTTATTGTTTTATCGATTATTTACCTGCTGCAAGACTACATGTTGCATAGTGATTTTCACCTATTTTTTCAAGAGATATAACTCTGCTCTCACAGTCATCCTTCTTATAAGGACACCTGTCGAGGAAGGTGCATTTTCCATCAACTGTATTTATTGGACTTGGAATATCTCCCTCAAGCTCTACCATCTTTCTTGCCTTTTGAAGGTCTGGGTCTGGGATAGGAATAGCAGATAGTAATGCTTCGGTGTATGGGTGAACTGAATTCTCATAGAGAATATCCGAAGTCGTCAGCTCAACAACGCCGCCAAGATACATAACAGCGATTCTATCGCTTATATATTTAACAAGTGATAGGTTGTGTGAGATGAAAATAAGCGTTAGGTTAAACTCTTTTTGTAAGCTCTTTAAAAGATTTACAACCTGAGCTTGAATTGAAACATCGAGTGCTGATGTCGGCTCATCGCAGATTATAACCTTTGGGTTTACTGCAAGTGCGCGCGCAATACCTATTCTTTGGCGCTGACCACCTGAAAATTCATGTGGGAACCTGTCTGCGTGTTCACGGCCAAGCCCTACCATTGTTAGTAGCTCATATATTCTCTCGTTTTGCTTTTCTTTGTTACCATCTAGAATATTGTGTGCAAGCATTCCCTCACGGACAATCTCACGAACGGTCATCCTTGGGTTTAGCGATGAATATGGGTCTTGGAATATCATCTGAACATCTTTGCAGTATTCGTGCGACTGCTTTTTGTTCATCTTATAGATATCAACACCCTTATAGAAAACTTCACCCTCTGTTGCATCGTAAAGCTTTTTGATTGTTCTTCCGATAGTTGTTTTACCACAACCGGACTCACCAACAATTCCAAGTGTTTCGCCTTCATAGATATCTAGCGATACTTTATTTACCGCCTTTAATGTTGCATTTCTGCCAAGGTGGAAGAATTTACTTAGGTTTTTAACTTCAAATAACACGCTATTCATCGAACATCCCCCCAACCTAGTTTCTCTCGAACCTCTGCTGCCTCATCGTCGAGGAGATAGCATGCGGAGTAGTGTCCGTCTCCGAGATCTGTATATGTTGGACACTTTTTATCACAGATACCCATCGAGTACTTACATCTCACCGAGAATGCGCATCCAGAAGTTGGATTTAGCGCATCAGGAGGTGTTCCCTCTATAAATGTAAGCTCTTTATTCGCCTGTGCATTAAGTTTTGGTATAGAATCTAAAAGTCCTTTTGTATATGGGTGCTGTGGGTTATAGAAAATCTGCTGAGATGTGCCAATTTCAACAACCTGCCCTGCATACATTACAGCAATTCTATCTGCATTCGCAGCAACAACACCGAGGTCGTGAGTGATTAGAACTATCGAACATCCTGTTTCATGGCGAAGTTTTGCTAAAAGCTCCATAATCTGCGCTTGAATTGTAACGTCGAGCGCTGTTGTAGGCTCATCTGCGATTAAAAGCTCTGGCTTACATGCAAGAGCTATAGCTATCATAATCCTCTGGCGCATACCGCCTGAGAGATTGTGAATATGCTGTTTAAATCTCTTTTCTGGATTATTTATACCAACCTGTTCTAGAAGTTTTATCGCTTCTTTTTTAGCTTCAGTTGCCGATAACTTTTGATGACGGATAATGCTCTCTGTTATCTGCTTGCCAATTTTCATGGTCGGATTTAGTGCTGTCATAGCGTCTTGAAAGATAATTCCTATCTTCGAGCCGCGTATTTCCTGCATCTGCTTGTCATTATAGTTTGTTATATCAACGCCGTCGTATTCAATGCTTCCAGAAGCAATAAACCCCGGTGTTAAGCGAAGAATTGTTTGCATTAAAACACTTTTTCCGCTTCCGGACTCACCAACAACAGCTAAAACTTCGCCTTTGTTGACAGTTAGATTAGCTCCTCGAACAGCCTGAACGAGGCCGTTGTAGGTTTTAAATTGAATAGATAAATCACGAACTTCTAATAATCTTTCCACAATGTACCTCCTTCTTTACTTTCTGAGTTTCGGATCAACTGCGTCACGTAGACCGTCTCCGATTAGCTGTAGTGATAGCATTATCAAACTGATTATTATTGATGGAATAATAAGCTGATAAGTTAGTGTTTGCATCTCTGTCTGCCCAGTTGAAATAAGCTGACCTAAGCTTGTGAGCGGTGCTGCTAGACCAATTCCAAGGAATGATAGAAATGCTTCTGCAAATATAGCAGATGGTATTGCCATTGATAGCGAAACTATAATAATACCCATACAGTTTGGTATTAGATGTTTCATCATTATTTTTATAGGAGATGTTCCAAGGCTTTTTGCTGCAAGAATATAGTCCTCATTTTTAAGACTTAGTATCTGCCCTCGAACAAGCCTTGCCATCGAGAGCCAGCCGGTTATCGTTAGCGCTAGAATAATAGAGAATAGCCCTTGACCTAGCACCATCATAATTATTATGACGTAGATGAGATATGGAATTGCGGCAAGCACGTCGATAAATCGCATGATTAGCATATCGACCCAACCACCACAGTAGGCGCTTATACATCCGATTATAACGCCGATAGTTCCTTGAACAAGAGCTGCTATAACGCCAATCAGTAGCGAGTAGCGAGTACCTGTCCAAACACGCGCCCATAGGTCACGTCCAAGTCTATCAACACCAAACCAGTGCTCAGAACTCGGGCCTAGTGCTTCATTTCCGCCCTCTGCCAACAGCGTTCCAACAAGACCAAGATCGGTTGCTTCGTAATTATATTCGGTCATAAATGGCCCAATAATCGCCATAATAACGACTAAAGCAAGAATAAAAACACTGACAACTGCTACTTTGTTTGATTTAAATCTGCGAAAAACATCGCTCCAATAGGAGAGGTGAGGTTTTGTTATCTCTTCAATTTTCTCATGCTTTACGCCAACATGAGTATATAAAGATTTATCTTTTTCCATTATCCCTTACCTCCTAAACGTATTCTTGGGTCTACTATTCCATAGAGAATATCTGTTATAAAGTTCATTAGAATTAAAAAAGCTCCGTAGAAGATTGCAAGTCCCATAATAAGTGGATAGTCGCTTAAGTTAATAGCTTGAACAAAATAACTACCAAGTCCAGGTATTGCGAAAACGCTCTCAACAACAAAGCTACCTGTTAGAAGTGAAGCTGTTATAGGTCCTAGTACCGACATTATCGGCAACAGTGAATTTCGCACCTGATGACCTAGCAAAATTCTCCCCTTGCGAAGCCCTTTTGAACGAGCTGTTTTAACATAATCACTATCAATAACATCAAGCATGCTTGTTCTCATAAGTCTTGAAAACATAGCGATTGTTGGAAGAGATAGCGCTATTGTCGGTAGAATTGTATGTGCAAAAGTCGTATACCGGGCCACTGGGAAGATTGGAATCATTATCGTAAACGCATACTGTAAAAGTGAAGCTATAACGAAGCTCGGGATTGAAATACCAAGTATCGCCACTATAACTGATATGTAGTCAAGCGGTTTTTTTCTGTTTTTAGCTGCGATAACTCCAAGACCAATTCCGACAACCGATGCAAATAAAAGTGCACGGATGCCAAGGTCTGCAGAGTTTGGGAATGAGTCGGCTATAATATCAACAACCGGTTTGCCTTTGTAGTTTATCGAAATACCAAGATCCCCTTGTAAAAGATCTCCCATATATATCAAATACTGTTCAAATACCGGCTTATCTAACCCATATTGAACATGGAGTTGCTCTCTTATATCCTCTGGTATTTCAGGACTTGCAAACGGATCTCCCGGAATCATCTTCATCGAGAAAAAAACCACAGTAGCTAACACAAAAAGCGTTAAGATGCTTATCAGTATTCTTTTTATTACATATTTGAGCATGATTTATTCACCATACCACAGCAGAAATAAAATGCTGCTACCTTTCGTTTTTATTTTAAATCTATAATATACTAGCAAGCTACCTGCAAAAACCGCAGGTAGCTTGCATTATATTATTGTTTATATTATGCTTTATCTCCAAATAGATAGTCATTCTCTGTGCCTGTTGAGTTTTTGTGAATATTTGTAAACTCATCATTTAACATCCAAGCACCACGTGTCCAGTATAGTGGAACTGATGGGCCGTTGTTTAGAAGATATGACTCAAGCTCTACAAGTGCCCCTGCACGCTCATCACCTGTTACAGTCCATGAAGCATCATAAAGTGCATTGTACTCTTCGCTCTCCCAACCAAGGTATGGAAGTGACCAACCGCCAGCTGATGTGTAAGAAGCAAGGAATGTTGTAGCATCTGCAACGTCAGGACCAAATCCGCCAAGCATAAAGTCGTATGGCTCTTTGTCTTTTGCAAGTGTCCAGAATGTTGAAGAAGGAACATTGTTTAGTTCAATGTTTATACCTATCTGTGAAGCAACGTCCTGAATATATTGTGCTGCAAGTAAACCTGTATCTGAATCATTTGCCATTAGAACGAATGTAGGCATTGTTTCAACAGTGTATCCAAGTGTATCAAGAGCGCTCTGTAGGCTCTCTTCTGCTTTTGCAAGATCAGCTGAATCGATAAATGGTGATTCAAAGTCGTGATCGCTATCACCTTTTGATCCGTTTGAGTAACCTGTTGAGAATGGTGGTACATATGTTGACGCTGGTGAGTATGCACCTGCAAATACAGCGTTAACAAAAGCTTGTCTGTCTATTGCGTATGAAAGAGCTTCGATGAAGTCTCTGTTCTGTAAAAACTCTACAGTTTCAGCAGAACTACCGTGTGAAGCAAAGTGCATCGACTGGATAGCACCGTCTTCATAGTACATTAGACCTTTGTCTTCGTACTCTGTCATTAGTGTTGTAGGAACATCAACCATATCGATTTCGCCAGCTTCATACATGTTCATCTGTGTCTGATCATCAGTAACTGTGTAAATCTCAACTCTGTCGAAATTAACAGCTTCTGCGTTCCAGTATGACTCGTTTGGCTCTAGAACCATAATGTCGTTTGAAACCCACTCTACAAGATTGTAAGGACCATTAACAGCGCCAGGTAGATCCTGGTAGTAAGCAGCTTGATCATCTCCGAATAGATCCTGACGTACAGGAACCATTACTGGTGATGCAAAGTACTCCATTATGAAAGGAACTTCTCTGTTAAGTGTTACTACGATTGTATAGTCATCTGTAGCTTCAGCTGTAACATTGCCCTCTTCATCAACCATATACTCAAGGAACTGTGTCATAGGTGTAGCTGTTTGGCTTAGTAGTACCCAAGAATCGATAAAGTCTTGAGCTACAAGAGCTGTGCCATCTGACCATACTGACTCACGTAGGTTAAATGTAACTGTTGTGCCTTCGTGTGTCCAGCTCTCAGCGATACCAGGAATTAGCTCGCCGCCATATATACGAACAAGACCTTCGCTTGTAGCTGACATAACATTTGTCATCCAAGCGCCGTTTCCTGTGTGGATGTCAAGAGTTGTAGGCTCAGTTGCTGTTGCAAATCTGAACACTTTCTCTCCGCTCTCATCCCCTGCGTCTGAACTACTCTCGCTGCCTTCGCTGCTATCTTCGCCGCCACCTGGTGGTGAACATGCTGCAAGTGATAGAAGCATAACTGCGCAAAGTAGCATTGCTAGTAATTTTCTCATCTTCATGTTTTAAATCTCCTTTTGTTTTTTATTAAAAAGTTTTATATACATAAAACAAATTAAACAATATATAGCTCCTCTTGAAGCGCACCGAGGACTAAAACCTCGCCATTTTGAACAATAATGTCCTCTTCTCTGAATATCCATACCTTTTGGTCATTCCACTCAGGAACAGTAACACGTATATTCTGCTCCATTGCAAAACAAGTATTATCTTTTATTGTGTATTTTCCGTGTGGTATATCTCCTGGTGCACCAAATCTTCCGATTGATGGACCAACTGAATGAACCGAATGTCCGATTGGATGCGAATAAACCATCGCTTCAAGACCTGCATCTTCTGCTCTTTGTATAAGTTCTGCTCTTGCTTCATTTCCGGTTTTCCCAGCTTTAACAACATCCATATACATCTTTTGGAAATCGTGAAGTTTGTTAAATCCATCAACTAGCGATTTTGGAGCTTTTTCTTCGCCGTCTTTTCTTATATAGCAGAGATACTGCATATCGGTGTGTAGATCGACATATTCAAAACCAAAGTCTATGTGGAGAAGGTCGCCCTTTTCGATTACCTCAGTTTTATCTCCCATACCTATCATCATAACATCGCTTCCAGCTCGTTGCATATCAACATTTGGTCCCCATGTTCTAACAAGGCCATTATCTGAGTACTGCTGTAGCATAAAAGCTCGTACATCTGTAGTTGTTGTGACTCCCGGTGTTATTATCTCCGCCGACATCGCCCTTTTAATTATCTCTTTTGCAAAGAACGCCGCATCGTGGTAGAGTTTTATCTCATCTTCTGTTCTTGTTTGTGAAACATCCATAGCTAGAAGTTCAGCTGAAACTATCGGTATATCACAGTATGATTTTAAATCTTCATATAAACTCTGTGCTCCACCATTGAGCTCGTGAAACTCTCTTGATATATTAATTGCTATGTTTTTCGGATTTTTTTCTTTTATAAATCTCTCGATTGCCGCAGCTACCGTTTCACCCTGCTCGAGAAAACTTGTGTATAGAGGGTTGCCTGGATGCATATGACGGACATTCTGATAGCTTTTATACTCTCCGTCTTTATTTAAAAATATTAGAGTTGTGTTGTTATTTGTGGGTTCAGGCAACAGGGTTTTCATCTGGTAATCGCTACCACTTACAATCCACATTTCAATATCATGCTCATGCATAAGTTTTGGCACAATATTTCGCACCTTATCATTTACTATTTTTTCTTTTATATTTAGTCTCTCAATAGCAGATAAAAGATTCATAAAATTCGCTCCTTTTTAAAATTAGGTAATACAAATTCTTATATTGTTAAAGTGCTGAAAAAAATTTATTCAATAAAAACAATCTTGTATATTATAGATACTTATTAACAATTTGTCAATAATTTGGCGCCTTTTAGATATGAATTACCCTCTTTTCTACATATTTATACAAAAACAATAATATAGTATAAATCATTCGTTGATAATTCACAATTAATTACGAAGCAAAATATGGAAAATTTGCAAGCGAATATATTTAATATTGCAAAAAATACCCACCTTAACACTCCTTAAAACAATTTAATTGCAACTTCCTCTGTTATCTCATTGCAAAATTAACTACGTTTTTGAGTGCAAAAAATTTAAATAAAAATACAAAATAGAGCGATGGGTGCTCCCCATCGCTCTATCAGTCTATTAAGTTAAGACTATACAGTTATATAACCGTATTAATTACTCCATGTAAGCGAATTTAAAGTCAACGCGTAGTCCAACACCGTTACGTGTAACACCCTGTAGACCTTCAACAGCAACATAGTGTCTGCCGATATAGTTCATTGGAGCTATCGGTGCATCCTCAAGAAGAACCTGCTCTGCCTCTGCAAGAACTGCAAGTCTCTCATCACCTGATGTTACTCTTGACTCAGCTATAAGAGCATCATACTCAGCGCTTGAGTAGCCTGGGTTGTTATAAGGTGAGCCTGTTTCAAATAGCTCAAGGAATGAGTAAGCATCGTTGTAGTCCGCTCCCCAGCCTTCTTTACCCATTGTGAAGTCAAGTTCATACTCTGCCTGACGAAGTGCATATGCAAGAGATTTTATCTCAACATCAACCCCTAAAACATCTTTCCACATCTGCTGGTAAACCTGAGCTGTTTTTAGGTTAGCATCGCCCTCACCTGTTACAAGTGAGCAAATTGCACTTAGCTCTTCGATAGTTTTGCCAACTTCAGCAAGACCTGTTTCAAGAAGTGCTTTTGCTTCTTCTGCCGCATCTTCGTTTGTTCCAACATCATAGATAAGGTCGCCGTTCATTCCACGGATATCACCTGCCATGCCTGGTGGTACATAACCGAATGCAGGAGTTGCACCATTCTGCATAAAGTCGTTGATGTGTGAGTTACGGTCAATTGCCATTGAGAAAGCTTTTCTGATATTCTCATTTGAGAAGAACTCATTCTCCATGTTGAAGAAGAAGTACTCTGTTACCGGCTCATTTGCAAGTAGGTAACCTGGCTCATTTTCATATACAGCTATAAAGTCTGCCTGAACTGGTATTAGATCGATCTCACCATTATCATACATATTTACAAGTGTATTTGTTTCTGGAACGAAGAATATCTCAATTTTCTCAAGAGTTACATTCTCTGCATCCCAGTAGTTTTCATTTTTAACCATTACCATGTTCTGGTCAAGGTTCCACTCTTCCATTACGAAAGGACCTGAGAACATCATATTCTCAACTGATAGGAAGATGTTTGAGCCTTGCTCTTCGATAAACTCCTGTGGTAGAGCTGCGAATGCAGGCATTCCAAGCATACCAAGGAAGTATGGTGTAGCTGTTGTTAGAGTTACTTCAAGTGTTTTTTCATCAATCGCAACAACTCCAACGTCATCAGCTGAACCCTCACCCGCATTGTACTCATAAGCACCAACAATTGGGTACATGATATAAGCATACTGTGCAGCTGTTTCTGGGTTTAGCATATGCTTCCAGTAGAACTCAAAGTCCTGTGCAGTGATAGGTGTTCCATCACTATAAGTTGCATCTCTTAGTGTGAAAGTATAAACTAGTTGATCATCGCTGATAGTCCAGCTCTCTGCAAGTCCGCTGCCCATCTCGATTGCGCCATTCTCACCCTGACGAACAAGTGTGTCGATTATCATACCGATAACCTCGCCACTCTCAGTAGTTGTGTTTGTTATTGGCGAAAAGTCTGTTGGTGAACCCTGATATGCAATTCTAAGTGTCTGCTCTACAGCACCTGCATCGCTACCTGAATCCGAACCTGAAGTTGCACCGCTACTGCTATCGACATCGTTGTTACCGCATGCTGTTACGAAAGCTAAACTTGCAACCAATAATAGTGCTAATAGTTTCTTTTTCATGTTAATTTCTCTCCTTTTTAAATAGCTTCTCGATTTCCTCCACAGTTTTCGGAATATCTCGTGAGAGGTTTTCGCATCCATCTTCGGTAACAAGAAGGACATCCTCTAGTCTTATTCCAAAACCGTGTTTCTCTATGTAAATTCCCGGCTCATTTGTTATCACCATTCCTGGCTCTAAAATGTTCCGATCACCCACATCATGTGTATCAAGGCCGACATAATGGCAAACGCCTCGAGAATAGAGATATGTCTCATCCTCATCTTTTAAGTCGTCCAAAAGCCCAAGCTCAGTCACCTTTTCTTTGAGTTTATTAAAGGCGAGCTCACCTGTAGCATTGAGGTCTGCACCCGGTTTTATAGAATCTTCAACCGCCTGCTGTGCATATAGCACCACCTCGTAATATTTTTTATGAAGCTCTGTGAATTTGCCATCTATTGGGAATGTTCTGCTTATATCTGATGCGTAGTATTTATATTCAGCACCGAGATCTACAAGCAAAAGTTCACCTGAACGAAGCTCTTTATTGTTCTCTTCGTAGTGTAAAAATCTTGAATTTTCATTTGCTGCAATGATTGGGTTAAATGCGTGTCCGCCTGCTCCGTTTGTAGATAGTGCAAATTCAAAATGCGCTTGAATTTCATTTTCGTAAACGCCTGGGCGTGTATTCTCTATAATCTTGTCAATTCCAAGGGCAGTTATTCTAGTTGCCTCTCGTATCATCTCAATTTCATAAGGCGATTTTATCCTTCTCATATTGTGGATAATCCTCGCTATATTCTTCGACTTTAGATGAGGGTTTGAAGAAAGCAGTTTCTTCGTTAGACGAAGTGACTCTGTATCAGTTGCATTTAAATCTCTATTTTGATAATCCATATATAGGTATTCAAAGTCTGCTGGCGCTCCACATCCATACATAACTCTCCAGATAACTTTATCAAATCTGTCGCGG
>CAYJGP010000022.1:0-19423 GCA_964369435.1 uncultured Oscillospiraceae bacterium
TATCTTCATTTTTCTCTCCCTCAAGTTTTTTTATCTTCTTTTTAAGCTTATCTATTTCCACACGCAGCATACAAATCTCCTGAGCTACAGGATCTGGTATATGCACCATATCAAGTATATCCTCGCCCTCAAAAACTGCCTGTTTCACAACCCTTGCAGGGACACCTACAGCGGTTGAAAACGGGGGGATTTCTTGCAGAAGAACTGCATTAGCAGCCACTTTGCTACCTCTACCAACAGTAAACGGACCTAGTATTTTAGCACCTGCTCCAACCAAAACACCATCCTCAAGTGTTGGGTGGCGCTTACCCTTGTCTTTGCCGGTACCGCCAAGAGTAACTCCTTGATAGAGAGTACAGTTTTTACCTATTTGTGCCGTCTCTCCAATTACAAGACCTGTTCCGTGATCGATAAACAGTCCTTCGTCAATCTCTGCACCTGGATGTATATCTATAGCTGTTACCATTTTTGCAAAACTCGAGATAAATCTCGCGATAAATCTCAGTTTAATTTTCCAAAAAAGGTGCGCGATACGGTAAAATATTATTGCATGAAATCCGTTATATAGCAGAAGCGTCGTAAATAATCCTCCTGCTGCTGGATCTCGAAGCTTTATAGCTTTAAAATCTTTTGCTATCTTCAAAATTGACCTCCTAAAAAATAAAAAGCACCTACGGCAAAAATGCCGAAGGCGCATAAGCGCGGTTCCACTTCGATTTGTAACTTCTAACCTCTTTAACGCAGAGGATACGATTTTTCCTACAATTTCAGAAAAACAGCTCACGAGCGCACTTCTGACAAGTTGGACAAGGAGGCTCTCACCTATCCTCCCTCTCTTTGTGTACCAAATTTGTCGTACTCTTCTCGGTCATTGCCTTTATATCTTCATTATACACAAAACTTTTAAAAATGCAACTCACTTATCGTGCACTATCAAATCTTTATGTTTTATCAGATAGTTCATACCTGATATTACCGTCATAACAACCACCGACCACAGTCCGATAGCGGCTATCAATCTTAAAATTTCAGGCTCAATTAAGTTAAAGCCAAAATCTATTGCAGTTGCGATTACAAGCATAAAAATAGTGAAAACAAGCTGCATAACTGTTTTTATCTTACCAAAGTTATCGGCAGCGATAACGATATTTTGATGCGACGCTAGCAGTCTAACCGAAGTTACCACAAACTCACGTGCAAGAATAATTATAACCGCTACCGCTGAAATTTCAAATCTATCCATTATAGCAATAAGCGCTGACATAACAAGAATTTTATCTGCAAGAGGATCTAAAAACTTGCCAAAATCAGTTATTAAATTTCTGCTCCTTGCGATTTTACCATCAATAGCATCGGTGATTGCCGCCACAGTATAGATGATAAGCGCCAAAAGATAAATTTCCATAAAAAAGAATAACAGAAAAAACGGAATTAATATTATTCGAACAACAGTTAATTTATTAGCTAAATTCATATTATACCTCGCACAGCTCGCCTATAAAATCCATCGTGTCGAGCAATTCCTTTATTCGAACTTTGACAAATTCGCCTTCATATAGCGCTTTATCTGTCTTTAAATACAAGTCATAGTCTATCTCTGGTGCTTCAAAATCAGGTCTTAGGATATAGCTATCATCTGTTTGGTATTCAACTACCGCTGTACAAACACTTCCAATTCTTTTTAATCGCTCTGATTTAGTTATCTGGCTTTGAGTTTCCATAACTTTATTATAACGTATATCTTTTACATCTTGTGGTAGCTGATTATCCATCAGTGCAGCTTTTGTGTCCTCCTCTGGGGAGAATGCAAAACATCCAACTTTTGAAAATTTTGCTTTATTTAAAAAATCAAGAAGGTATTCAAAATCCTCATCTGTTTCACCGGGGAATCCAACCATTATAGTTGAGCGGAGCTCGGCATTCGGTATCTCGCTTTTAATTTTCTCAATAATTTGAAGTAGCTCTTCGCCTCCGAGTTTTCTGTTCATTGCGTTTAACACCTTTTTGCTGCCGTGCTGAATTGGCATCTCGAAATACGGTAGCACTTTAGGTGTTTCTTTCATCGCGCGAATTATATCATCCGATATCCGCTCTGGGTAGAGATACATAACCCTTATCCAAGCAAGGTCTTCTATCTTTGATAATCTTTCCATAAGTTCTGGAAGAAGTGGTTTTCCGGTAGTATCTTCGCCAAACCTCGTTGAGTCTTGCGATATCAAAACAAGTTCACGGACACCTTCTGCAACAAGTTTTTTTGCTTCCATAACTAAGTCATCGATATCACGACTAATAAATCCACCGCGTATTAGTGGAATTGCACAGTATGAACATCTGTTATCGCATCCGTCAGCTATTTTAAGGTACGCAACATGCGGAAGGGTCGTTAGAACTCTGTCCCCACGGTTTACATTCCTATCAAAATCCGATACCTCAACTCGAGATATGCCATAATAAGCATCTTCTATAATGTCTGCAATCTCACCCTGATGGGTAAGTCCTACAATGGCTGTTATCTCTGGTATATCGATGAGCAGCTCTTCTTTATACCTTTGAGCTACACAACCGGTCACTACAACAGCTTTTATCGAGGTGGTCTTTTTAAGCTCTAGGTAGTAGAGGATATTCTCAATAGCCTCCACCCTTGCAGACTCAATAAACCCACAGGTGTTTATTAAAACAACATCTGCAAGTTCTTCTTCGTAGGTTAAGGCAAATGAGGGAGGACGTAGTTTATCTATCATTATCTCCGTGTCTACCGTATTTTTAGGACATCCAAGCCCCACCACTAAAACATTAATCATTAAACTTCTCCATAAGTACGCAATTTATTTCACTGTACGAATACCCCGCTCTCGCAAGGGCAGCAAAGACTTTTGCTCTGCCATTTTTTTCGCCGAGTTTATTTATATATTTTCGCTCAACAAGCTCTCTTATAGCTTCTTTTTCATCGACTTCGATATCTTCCAAAACCTCTTTTGAGATATCTCTTGATACACCTTTTTTATAAAGCTCATTTTCAATCCGCTTTTTGCCAAATCCCTTTTGTATATAGTAATCAACAAGATTTCTAGCATATTCTCTATCATCTAAAAGGCGCTCTTCTAAAAGCTTTGCTATAACTTTTGCCGCAACTTCTTTGCTAAATTTCTTTGTTAGTTTATCAAAGAGGTTTTTAGCCGACTGGCTTTTAAATGATAGGTAGTTTAAAGCTGCCGCAAAGCAAGCTCGCCACTCTCTTGTTTCCATTATATCAGAAATTTCACTTTCATCAAATAGGCTACCGACTTTTATCCCCTTTAAAACTAAAGTTTCATCATCGACAGAAAAGAGAAAGCCCTCTTTTGAAAAGAGGGCATAGAATCCTTTTTTGGTCTTTTCAATCCTATCTATCTCTACCAAACTTTATACCTCGTCGCCGTCCTCAACGCTCACTTCAACCGAAGCTTTCTTTTCAGCGCCAATCGCCGCTTTTTTTGGACTCTTCTTAACTGCAACTTCAATCTCTGGCTCTTTATTATTTAAAATTTCGTTCATTAGAGTATCGAAAAGCTCTTTATCATTTTTTATAAGCTCTTTAACATTATCTCTACCTTGACCTAAACGTCGCTCGCCAAAGCTAAACCAAGCGCCACTACGCTCTATAATACCCTTATCAACCGCAAAATCGAGTATTTCACCCTCTTTGCTGATACCAGTACCATACATAATATCAAAAATTGCCTCTTTAAACGGAGGTGCCACCTTGTTTTTAACAACTTTACACCTTGTTTTATTGCCGATTATATCTGTTCCTTGCTTAATTGCCTCAATCCTTCTAATATCGATACGAACTGATGCATAGAATTTTAGCGCACGACCACCAGGGGTAACCTCTGGGCTTCCATAGATAACACCAACTTTTTCACGTAGCTGGTTTATAAAAATACAGACTGTGTTTCCTTTTGAGATAACACCTGTAAGCTTACGAAGAGCTTGCGACATCAGTCTTGCCTGAAGACCAACATGGCTATCTCCCATAAGTCCCTCGATTTCAGCTTTTGGAACCATTGCTGCAACTGAGTCGATAACTATAACATCAAGTGCGCCGCTTCGAACAAGTGCCTCGGTTATTTCAAGCGCCTGCTCACCAGTATCTGGCTGTGAAACAAGCATACTATCGATATTAACACCTAAATTCTGAGCATAGACAGGATCGAGCGCATGCTCAACATCTATAAACGCAACCTCGCCGCCCGCTTTCTGCGCCTCAGCTATTATATGGAGGGCAACAGTTGTTTTACCGCTCGACTCAGGACCATAAATTTCAACAATTCGCCCTCTTGGCACACCGCCTATACCGAGCGCTGTATCAAGTGCTAAAGAGCCTGTTTTTACAGCTTCTACATTTAAAATGCTATCTTGACCGAGCTTCATAACAGCTCCTTTGCCAAACTGCTTTTCTATCTGGGCAAGTGCTGTTTCGAGCGCTTTACTTTTATCCATCTTTATCCTCCGAAAATATCTTATTCATCATTTGGGCAATTAGATATCCACCCTCTTTATCATTAATGCTATTATACAACAAACAAATGTTTGTTTCAACTATTTTTAGCCTTTACTACCCGTATCACACCATTAATGTCCGATATATAGGACAGATCATTATAACCTTCCATTGAAAGTATATCCGCTACATCCCCCTCCATCGAAATACCTATCTCGAATGCAAGGGTACCGCCGCTTTTAATAAACTTCTTAAATCTCTTTGCAATGCTTCGATAAAAGATAAGACCATCGTCTCCACCAAAAAGCGCCGCTACGGGTTCTTTTGATACTTCTTTTGAAATCTCTCCCATATCTCTTTTTGTAAGGTATGGAGGATTTGCAACTATCACTTCGAAACATCCACTTGGAGTGAAGCTGTTCACATCGGCTAAAACGGCTTCTAAGTTTTCCACTTTATGTAGCTCTTTGTTTTTTAAAAGATAGCTAAATGCCGCCTCTTCAAGCTCTACTGCTACAAACTCGCTATCTCTGTTATTAACTGCTGCCGCAATCGCAATAGCACCGCTACCGCTACAAAGATCAAGCCCTCGCCCGCCATTTTTTGTCTCTTCAATAAGAATATCGGCAAGCCATTCGCTATCAGCCCTTGGTATTAAAACACCTTCGCCCACTAAAAATCGAAGGCTATAAAACTCCCATTCACCGATAATATACTGGAGTGGATATCCGCTAGCTCTTCTTTCAAAACAAGATACTGCCTTTACAACATCGCTTTCATCACAGACTTTTGTCGATACAGCATGTCCGACCCCTCGCGCATCTCCTAGTAGAAAATCGAGCAGTACTCCTGTTTCGAATCTCGGGTTTGATATTTCGGTATTCAGAGATAGCGTTTTCACTCCGATTTTAAATAGTTCCTCTGCTATCAAAGCGACACCTCTTCGTCTTCATCAACCAATTCAACTGAGCTTAAAACTTCGCTATCGCAAAAAGCGAAAGTCGCACCTGAAACATCTTCACCACTCGCCGCTATAGCTCCCTTGTTATCACCGCTTATGTTTATCTCTTCCCCACGAATATCTTCATCTGCTGTTTTGCAATTCATATCTTCTTTATCGCCTATTTCGAAATCTGCTTCTGTTTCTTCTATTTGGGCTACCTCTTTTTTAACAATAGCTGGATCATCTTTTGGCAAGACAAGCTCAACCGCTGCAATAGCCACTTCAATCATCTCATCGGTCGGCTCTTTTGTTGTTATCCTTTGAAGCCAAACTCCAGGCGCTGAAAGCAACGAAATTATAGGGTTATCATATTTGCCTGCAAGCTTAATAATCTCATAACTTATTCCCATGATAACCGGTAATAGTGAAATTTTTAAGGCAGAGCGCAAAAGCAAATTCTCTGCAGTTACAATAGAAAATATAGGTACACTTATTATTAATATAAACACAAGAAAGCTAGTTCCACATCTCTTGTGGAAACGAGAGCTCTCTCGAACATTCGCAACTGTTAGCTGTTTTCCACTCTCATAGCAAGAGATGGTTTTATGCTCAGCTCCGTGGTACATAAATGTTGTTTTAATATCATCGAGTTTGCTTATAAAATACATATAAGCAACCATTACAATTATCTTAAATATTCCTTCAAAAAGAGCACGAAGTCCATACATTGTTGGGATATTAAATAGGTCGGCTATAAGCGACGGGAGAAAAACAAGCATCGTTATTGAAATAATAGCTGCAATTATAGCGATAATTGGCCCCAGTACAGATAGGCCCTTATCTCCAAATTTCTCCTCAATCCACTTATCTATTTTATCGGGTTCCTCATCGATAAGCGATATATCAGCGCTCTTCATAAGTGCTTTATAGCTATCTGTTATACTGCTGCCGAATGCAAAAATCCCTCTTAGAATTGGTATTTTATAGATAATACCTCGCTTTTTGAGAGGTTTTGACTCGGTGAAAATTCCTCCATCTTTATCTCTAACGGCAAGCGCTTTTCTATTACTGCTTTTCATCTCAATGCCATTTATAACTGCGGCACCGCCGATATTCTGCTTAACTTTCAATATATTCCTCCTCTTTATAGTGCGGAAGTGAAATTATAACCTTTGTCCCACGAGAAACCTCACTTTGTATCTGCATCTCTCCACCATGCATAAGTATTATCTCATCAGCAATCGCAAGTCCAATACCTGTTCCACGCAGGTTGTTTTTCGAAGTTTTATAAAACATATCTTTAACCTTAAACAGCTCACTTTCAGGAATTCCGCATCCGTTATCGGCAATAGTGAGCATCACAATCTCTTCATCGAAGTTTAGTGATACATCAACTAACCCTCCTTCTTCGGTGAACTTAAGCGCATTATCTAAAATATTGTTTATAACTTGAAGCATCCTGTTTCTATCCGCATAAACCATAACTGGTGTTTGTGGTTCATAGAATGTAAGTTTCTTATTCTCCGAAGCTGCCCTCTCTCGATACATCATAACCCCTTCGCTAACTTCTGCAACGATATCTATAACATCGAGATTTAGTGTAAACCTGTTTTGGGTTATCCTTGAGAAATCGAGAAGTTCCTCAACCATCTCAGAGAGGCGTGTAACCTCATTTGAAATAATTGTAAGGCCTTTTTCCGCCGTCTCGTTTTCGATATCAAGCGAAATAATGGTCTCGCCCCATCCTTTTATAGCAGTTAGCGGTGTGCGAAGTTCATGCGACACAGATGAGATGAATTCATTTTTAAGTTGCTCTATCTTTGAGAGTTCTTCTGCCATTTTATTAACCGAGTCACAGAGCTTTCCAACTTCATCGTTACGATCTTTCACAACTCTGACAGAGAAATCGCCTGAGGCAATTTTCGATGCTGAAACAGAAACTGCTTTTATCGGAACTATAACGCTTTTTAGTAAAAAAATTGTTACTGCAATTATTCCTATTGAGACAAATGCAATAATAGCAACTACCATTAAAACACTTCTTAAAATAGTTGAATTAACCTCGGTTAAATCGGTTGTAAACCTTATTCCAAACCAACCAACACCATCGATATAATGGGTTGAAAAAACTTCCATAAAACTTATATTATTCTCGACATAAGTATTTTGAAATTTACCAGTATATTGATTATTTACAACATCTAAATCAGCAATATCATCCTGTGAAAATGATATTGCTGCACCATTATCATATTTTATTTGATTGTCAATATCAAGAAGCTCATAGTAAACATTCTCGTTTGCAACAAGTTGGTTGCTAAGTGTTATAAGTTCACCTATAACGTCTTCATCATCCTCAGAGACAATACTCACTGAGACAGATGTAAAAGTATTCACTTTTGTGTTTAATAGGTTGCTCATATCTTCATAGGCATTAATTCTAGTAGAGTACCCAAAAACACCGCCTATCGTTACAATTGCCAAAACGATAAATATAATACCATATTTTTGAAACCTGCGAACAATGCTCTTATCGGAAGATATTTTCTTCTCTCGCACCCTAGCTTCGGGTAATATTTTCTTTTCGTTTAAACCTTCCATCTGTATCCAAATCCCCAAATTGTTTCGATATAAATAGGCTCTCTTGGGTTTTCCTCAATTTTCATTCGAAGCCTTCTTATATTAACATCCACTGCCTTCTCCTCTATATCAGGCTCATTCTTCCACACAGCTTTTAATATATCGCTGCGTCGAAGCGCCTTGCCTTTCGAGTTACAAAAATGCATCATCAACGCATATTCAATCTGAGTTAAGTCTATCCGCTTACCGTCTTTTAATATTTCACGCTTAATTGTATCTATTACAAACGGTCCACTCTCTATGCTACTCTGCTCTCCACTAAGCTCTTTTATGGCATTAATCTTTCGATAGAGCGCAAGGATACGCATAACTAGCTCTGAGGGCGAGAACGGCTTCGTCACATAATCATCTGCACCGTTTGAAAAACCAGTTATTTTATCTTCTTCTTGGCTTTTAGCTGTGAGCAGAATAATCCCAAGCCTATCACTTCGAGCGCGCAAACGCAAACAGAGCTCCATACCGTCCATCCTTGGCATAGCCACGTCTAGAACAGCAAGCTCTATATCGTTATTTTCAATATATTTTGCAAACCCATCTTCACCGTCTTCCGCTTCAACAGTATCGAAACCCGCACGGTTTAGATTGAGAACAATAAATTCTCGAATAGTCGCCTCATCTTCGACAACTAAAATTTTCCCTTTATTTTCCATAAAAAACAACTCCGTTTTAATGTATATCTATTATATCAAAAAAAGCTGTAAAATAAAAGGGAAAACGAGATATATCACAAAAAATTCAAATAAGCACTTCTATAATTCACTATCACACCATATTAAAACTATAATAAGTACTCCTCTTTTAGTCTTGCCGCTTTCTGCTCATATTCTTTCTTCTCATTAGGCTTATTTGCATATTTGCAAGCTAATTCACAGTTATAATAAGCATCTATTAATTCTTGACAAGCAGAAGCTGTTTCTAGCGCTTCAAATAATCTTTCACATATTCCAGCAGAAGCTTCAAAATAGCTAAGCGCTTTTTCATTTTCGTCCATATCATAGTATAACGAGCCAATTTTATTATTGCTTACAGATAAATTTCGCATCGCTTCCGGAGTTTGCAGCTGCTCCGCTAAATTTTCGTTTATCTCAAAAGCTTCTTGATACAACTTTAGAGCATTTTCATTATCACCTAAATCTTTATAGATATCGCCGATTTTATTTAAAGTATAAGATACATCGCCAATCGACTGCGGTGTACGAAGTTGCTGCGCTAAATTTTTGTTTATCTCGAAAGCTTCTTGATACATCTTTAGAGCATTTTCATTATCACCTTGAGTTGTATAAACACTGCCGATGTTATTAAGAAAAAGAGATAAATCGCTCATCGACTGCGATGTGCAAAGCTGCTCATCTAAACCTCTGATTAACTCCAAGCCATTTCCATACATCTCTAGAGCATTATCATAGTCACCTTGGTTATTATAGATATTGCCAATGTTAGAATAAGAAACATATACATCTCTCATCGACTGCGGTGATTGCAGCTGCTCTGATAAACCCTTTGCTATTTCAAAGCTTTTTTTATAAAGCAAAAGAGCCTCATCGTATTCCTCTTGAATCTCTAAAATATTGCCGATATTATTGTAGCTTACAGCCAAATCGTTCATTAACTGTGGCGTACCAAGTTGCTCTGCAAATTTCTCTGTAATTTCAAAGTATTTTCGATAAAACAAGAGCGCCTCTTCGTATTCCCCTTGAATTTCTAAAATATTGCCGATGTTATTATAGCTTCCAGCCAAATCGCTCATCGACTGCGGCGTACCAAGCTGCTCTGCTAATTTCTCTACTATTTCTAAATCCTTTTGATAAAAAGATCTCGCTTCTTCATATTTCCCTTGATTTTGTAAAACAAGTCCTATCCCATTATAACTTGATGCTAAATTACTCATCGACTGAGGTGTTCCAAGTTGCTCTGCCAGACTCTTCGTTATTTTTAAATCTTTATGATACCAAGAAAGCGCCTCTTCATATTCCCCTAAATTTCGCAAGATATAACCCAAACAATTATAGCCTACCGATAAACTCAGCATAACCCCCGGTGTTTGCAACTGCTCCGTTAAATTTATCGCTACCTCAAGGCTTTCTTGATAAAAAGGAAGCGCCTCTTTATATTCTCCCTGATAGATGTAAATAGACCCTACTCTTTCATAGGCTGTTAACAAATCCTGCATAGTCTCAGCGTTTTTTTGCTCTGCAAATAAACTTTTCGATATTTCAAGTCCTTTTTGGTAGTATAAAAATGCATCTTTGTATTCGCCCAAAGCAACTAGAAGACCGCCTAATTTATCATAAATTGCCGATAAATCTTTTTGTGCTTCTTTTGTTTTTAACTGTTCTGATAGATTTTTATTAATTTCAAATGTCTTTTGATAATATAAATAAGCTTCCCTGTATTCCCCTTGAATTTCTAAAACACTTCCGACGTTATAATAGCTTAACGACAAATCTCGTAAAGTTTCGTCACTTTTAAGCTCCTCTGATAAACTTTCTATTATTTCCAACATCTTTTGATAATACGAGAATGCTTCATCATATTCCCCTTGAGTTGTTAGATTATTGCCCAAATTACTATAAGCCATCGCTACTGCTCTTTCCCTTATGAAAGTAGGATTTTTCAAGTTAACTGCTTCTAAATTTGAGGAGAAGTTTTTCATTATTTCGTATATTGTTTTATGCTCCTCCAAAGAATCTTTAAATCTGTAGAAAAAATTAAAGTTTATAAACTGCGCAAAATTATCATATTCTTTTTGAAGCACTGCAAATTCCACTAAATCTATAATAAAGTTTTTATCATAAATCGCAATGTTATAAAGCTCTTCTGTGATAGTAGCGATATTTTCATCGTTGAAATCCTCTATATACTCGCCCAAAAACTCCTTATCATCCGCCTTGTATGCATGATACATAATCTCTGCTATTCTCACCTCATCGCTGATGTCAAGTGATTTTAAATGGTTTAATATCTTTTCGTTTTCACTATTGAAATCAGCGTTTTTTTGAAGGCCTAAACGTATAACACGGTGAGTGAAATCAACTCGACCGTCACTTCTCTCGATAAAGAAGTTGCTTAGATATTTTGTGAAAAGCGAGAAATCTATATTTTTGAAGCTCTTGTTTTGAGTGGCAAATATCGCCTGTAAATCGGTTATTCGAAGCCCTCTTCGCGATACTGACATCAAACTTGCAACCTCTTTACAAAAAACCTCATCTATCCTACTTCCAGCCTCTTCGATTAGAAGCACCGCCATTTCTTCTTGGGTACCTGGGAAACTTTCAATTAAAGAGAGCATATATGCATTTATTGCCCTCATATCGTTGCCGCCCTTTGCAATTTTCGCAAAATCTTCAGAGTCGAGCATTAATAGTCTTTGTAGTGCAAGGGATATGTATAGCGGATTTTTGGCGCCGCTAAGCTGAGATAATCTTTCTATGACCACCTCTGATAACTCTTTTCCGTTTGATTTTATAATACCCGTAATTATCTGCGGTACCTCTTCTTTAGATAGCTTATCCAGAAGATACTGTTTGCTGCTATTTTGAAGTGGGTAGAATAGCGGTATCTCGAAACTATCGAGCATCGACACAACCACAGTTACACCCTTTGGTAAAAAACTAGGTAGCCACGAGAACTCTTTAACTATTTCGTCCTCTGCGAGTTGGTCGAGCGCATCTGCTATTATGTATAGCGGTTTTTCTGTTTTTCTTGTATAGCTTATTGCAAGCTCTGAGAATTTATCTCGCCAATCCACAACTGTTTTTCCCTTATCCTTATTGGCGTGAGATAAACCTTCTCGGTCTCTGCTCTTTACAGCTTCGATTCCGCTATTATAGGTTGTATATTCATCGTCAAAGCGCTCTTCTGCAGCTGTTAGTGTTTCGAGTTTGTAGACTATCTGCTTTAATAGATCAAATGCTGTTTGTGAGCGCGACGAGTTTCCGCTTGCAAAAAAGAATGTTTCATTTTCGACTGATAGTCGTTCTCGAAGTTTTGCCATGACAGTGCTCTTGCCACTTCCTGCAACTCCCTGCATTAAAAATAGGTTTGTCTCTGACTTTTTAATCTCAGCTTCTATCGCTTCAACTACTGGATATCTCGCAGAAAACTGCATTGCTTTCTGCTGTGCAAATAGCACCCCTGATATCTCTTCTCGCTCCTCAGGGTTTAAATCTTTTAGTTTTTCAAAGTCACGTGCGAATAGATTTTTAACATCTTCTTCAACTGTTTTTGCAAAGCTCTCAGGCACTAATAATCCAGAGCTCTGATTATCCCACTCGCATGAGTAGCTCTTTATCAAAGCTCCAGATTTCTTTATTTTTTCTTTGAGGGCTAGCAGCTTCATCTCTATACTTTGGTCAAGCTCTATATATGCACCTTGCATTCCCTCTGGAATATCCTCTCGTTTGAGAGGTTCTCTAAAATAGAATAGACAATGAGACAAATCTGCATTTTCTCGAAGTGCACCATACTCTATCTCAAGCTCTGTTACACTCTTATTGTAGTCGTATAGCTGGTGGTTTTTACTGTCTGCTGTTGTTTTTAGAAGCTCTGTTGGCGGAATCCAGCCATATCTCTCACCGATAAGCACTATCATATATGGGCGGGTGCTGTCTATCTCATCTAGGCAAACTGAGAGCACCTTTTTATTACCTTCTTCGCTACCAAGCTCTGCTGTGTTTACTCCCCATCGCAAATCTACAAAGCGGATACTCTCACCATAATCTCTAGCGTATAAGTTTAAGCTCGGTATTACCTTCTGCGCTAAGATATCTCGCTCGCTTTGCATATCTCTAAATGTGCTCGATACAAATATTGATTTCATACTGTGCTCCTTTTGAATTTCAATTTATTCGTCTGATGAGTCCGCTTTACATTTAATAGCACGGTTACTCTTTGTTATTATAACCTTATAATAATTTTTCCGCAACAAAAAAGCTTCCAAAAAAGGAAGCTTTTCTTTATTAATTATTACATCTTTTCAACTGTATCGCGAGCTATCATAATCTCTTCGTTTGTAGGGATTACATAAGCATCAACCTTTGAGTCTTCCGTTGAAAATTTAGCTGTCTGTCCGTTTGCTGCTTTACAGAGATCAGAGGTTATTTTAAGACCTAGGAACTCAAAGTCTTCACAGATAGCTTGTCTGATTCTGTTGTCGTTCTCACCAATTCCGCCAGTAAAGCAGATAGCATCAACGCCGCCCATTGCAGCTGCGTAGCTTCCGATAAATTTCTTTATCTGATATACAAACATATCGATTGCAAGCTCTGCTCTTTTATTGCCTTCGTTTTTAGCTTTTGTCAAATCTCTAAAGTCGCTTGATACGCCTGAAATTCCAAGAACACCCGACTGTTTGTTCATCATATCGCTCATCTCATCTGGAGTCTTGCCCTCTTTGTTTGCGATAAATGTTACAACAGATGGATCTATTCCACCGCTTCTTGTTCCCATAAGGAAACCATCAAGCGGAGTGAATCCCATTGAAGTATCGTAAACTTTACCGTCTTTAATTGCAGCAAGTGAGCTGCCATTTCCGAGGTGACATACGATAAGCTTTGAGCCTTCTCTTGCTTTTTCTGTTGTCTTATAATATCTGCGCATTACGAATTTATGGCTTGTGCCGTGGAATCCGTAGCGGCGGATATGGTATTTTTCATAGTACTCATAAGGTAGTCCAAACATATATGCTTTTTTTGGCATTGTTTGGTGGAATGATGTATCGAATACACCAACCATAGGTTTTTCAGTTCCAAATACATCAATGCTCGCACGAACAGCTGCAAGCTGCGGCGGAATATGTAGAGGGCCAAGCTCTGTCATTGTGTCAAGTGTTGCAAGAACTTCATCGGTTAAAAGAACCGACTCTTTGTAAACCTCAGCACCGTGCAGAATTCTGTGTCCCACAGCTGAAATTTCCGAAACGCTATCTATAACCTTTGTTTCACCAGTTGTTAGAATTTCAACTACATTCAAAAATGCTTCTTTATGTGTTTTCATCTCTTTGTCAACATCTATCGACGCACCGCCGACAGAAGTATGACCTATTTTGCCGTCAATTCCTATTCTCTCGCAGTTACCTTTTGCTATTAATGTTTCGCCGTCCATATCTATCAACTGATATTTTAGTGACGAGCTGCCCGCATTGATTACTAATACCTTCAATTAATACTCTCCCCTTAATTTTTCTTTCTACTTGATTTTTTTAGTCCGAATACTATAATATAGTATATAATGATAAATATCAATAGATTGGAGTAATATTTTTGAAAATTTTCGGAATTATTGCAGAATTCAACCCACTTCATAACGGACATAGTTACTTAATTGAAAAAGCACGAGAATCTGGTGCTGATTTTGTTGTCGCCGTTTTAAGTGGAGCTTTAGTTCAGCGAGGAGAATTTTCATATATTTCAAAATGGGCAAGAGCAAAAGCCGCTATTTGTTGTGGCGTTGATTTAGTGGTAGAGCTTCCGGCTATCTATTCGTGTGCTGCTGCACCTTATTTTGCAGCTGGTGCTATTGAAATTTTGCATAAACTCGGCGCTGTTGATTCTATTGTTTTCGGAAGTGAGAGTGCCGACCTTTCCCTTTTAGAGATGGCTGCAGATGCTCAGAATTCTAATAGCGGCAGTGAGAGCGTTCGCGCACTGCTCGATGGTGGGGCTAGCTATGCAAAAGCGATTGGCAGCAGCTTAAATCTTCCACCGAACGATATCCTAGCTTCAAGCTATCTTGCGGCTTTAAAAAAGCAAAACAGCAGTATCGGCAAAATCCCTATTAAGCGTTTAGCTGTTATGCATGATAGCGACAAACAAACCGACAACTTCGCCTCCGCTTCCAATATACGCAATATCTGTGAGGATAATTTGGATTTTGCAAACTTCCTACCAAGTTCAAGTTCTAAGATACTCCAAAGCGAGGTTAATGCTGGCAGAACTATTGATAAAAAAGCGCTTTTTACAGCAGTCACCGCAGCAGTTCTAACAAAAACTCCACTAGAACTTAGCGAAATACTCGATGTATCTGAGGGGATTGAATATCGAATTATTGATGCTTGCAAATATGCCACCGATTATGACGATCTGATTTTAAAGATAAAGACAAAGCGGTATACCCTCTCACGAATTCGCAGAATACTGCTGTATATACTTATCGGAATTAAAAAAGGAGTTTACCAAAGTGAGCAGTGCGGCGCTCATATTCTCGCTATTGGAAAAGGCGGTAATGAGGTATTAAGCGCCTGTAGCAAAAGCTTCACCCTCACCTCTTCTGCAAAACAACTTGAGGAGATAGATAGCAACTATAGATACGAGAGCATCGCCTGCGACCTCTCATCTCTTCTCTACAAAACCCCCACTCCAAGGTCTCAAAACTACACAAATCAAATAGTTAAACCTACAAATAACTAAAATGTTACGATAAAAAGGGAAAAAATCGGAAGAAAAGTCAATTTCAACATTCGACAAAAGATGATAAAATTATATTATAAATAGTCTTGGGAGGATTTTATGAATCGTCAATTAATAGTTGTCCTCGATTTCGGCGGACAGTATAACCAACTAATTGCAAGAAGAGTGCGTGACCACGGTGTTTACTGTGAAGTTATGCCATACACAACACCAATCGATAAGATACGTGCGGCAAACCCTGTCGGCATTATCTTTACAGGCGGACCAAATAGCGTATACCTTGAAAACTCGCCTCAGTGCGACCCTGAAATTTTCAACTTGGGAATTCCTGTTCTCGGTCTATGTTATGGCGCTCAGCTTATGGCACAAACACTTGGCGGAGAGGTTGCAACGGCAGATATGCGTGAGTTTGGAAGAACTGCTATGGATATTAAGGCAGACAGCCTTGTATTTAGCGGAGTGGATAAAACTTCTACCGTTTGGATGAGCCATACCGACTATATTAAAGAGCTTCCCGATGGATTTAATATCACTGCAACTACAGACAGCTGTCCTGTTGCTGCGATGGAGAATACCGAAAGAGCGCTCTATGCTATGCAGTATCACCCTGAGGTTAACCACACCGAGTTTGGCAAACAGATGCTTTTAAACTTCCTTGTAAATGTCTGCGGATGTACTCGCGACTGGTCGATGGAAAGCTATGCAAAAACAGCAGTCGAAGAGCTTCGGGCTAAAATTGGCGACGGCAAGGTTATCCTTGCACTTTCAGGCGGTGTAGACAGCTCAGTTTGCGCAAAGCTACTTGAGCGAGCTTGTGGTGAAAATCTGTTCTGCATCTTTGTTGATAATGGACTTATGCGCAAAAACGAAGGCGATGATATCGAGGCGATTTTCGGAAGCACCGACTTAAACTTTATAAGAGTTTATGCTGAAGAGATATTCCTCTCAAAGCTCGCAGGAGTATCAGATCCTGAGCAGAAGAGAAAGATTATCGGCGAGGAGTTTATCCGAGTATTTGAGAGAGAAGCGCAGAAAATTGGCGCTGTTGATTTCCTAGCTCAAGGAACAATCTATCCTGATGTCATCGAGAGTGGAGCTGGAGATGCTCATGTTATAAAAAGCCACCACAATGTCGGTGGACTTCCCGATGTTGTTGATTTCAAAGATATTGTAGAGCCGCTAAGACTGCTTTTCAAAGACGAAGTTCGCCGTCTTGGCACCGAGCTTGGCCTTCCTGAAAACCTTGTAACCCGCCAACCTTTCCCAGGTCCTGGACTTGGAATTCGCGTTGTCGGCGAAGTTACAAAAGAAAAGCTCGATATCGTTCGCGAAGCAGATTTCATCTTTAGAAGCGAGCTTGAGGCAGATGGTATTGCAAAAGAGCTTGGTCAGTATTTCGCAGCGATAACAAATATGCGAAGCGTTGGCGTTATGGGCGACTTTAGAACCTACGACTACGCACTTGCACTTCGTGCTGTTACAACGACCGACTTTATGACAGCCGAGTTTGCAAAGATCCCATACGAGCTGCTCGATAAAATATCAACTAGAATAATCAATGAAGTTCGAGGAATTAACAGAATTCTATATGATATCACCGGAAAACCACCTTCAACGATTGAAATGGAATAGCCAATAGATAGTCTTTAAAGCTTTTTGACAAATTTCACAAATTTTAGCAACGGCTTTATCGATAATCTCTATTGATTTTTTGCGGTAAATATCATATAATATAAGTGCAGGTAGTGATACACTGTATACTTGTGCAACTGAATGTGAATTTAAGTGTCATTGCGATGGCACCAGCCACAAGGCCGCCTTTTTAGGCGGTTTTTTCTGTAAAGGATGATTCGATGAACATATTTGTCTACTCCGATGAGTCAGGTGTTTTGGACAACAGGCATCAAAAATGGTATGTCTTTGCAGGTATTGTTTTTCTAAGCAAAGAAGATAGGGATAACACCAATCGAAAGTATATTAGCAGTGAGCATAAACTGCGAAAGTCATACAGAGATAAAAGCGAGCTTAAGGGTAATACTCTAGCGATAAAACACAAACGTGGACTCTATCGCTCTCTAAATCATATAAAAAAATTTGGAGTTGCTATAAATCAATCGAATATCGAAAAGAATGTTTTTAATAACAAAAAATCCAAACAAAGATTTTTAGACTACACCTATAAAATCGGTATTAAGCGTTTTTTTGAGCACTATATTACGACAAATAAAATCAAAGCTTCAGAGGTTGAGAATATCTTCTTCTTTGTTGATGAACATAGCACCGCTACAGATGGGCAGTATGAGCTTGAGGAGGCACTGAGGCTCGAGCTGAAAATCGGGCGGCACAACTATAATTGGAATGAGTATTTTCCGCCGCTTTTTCCAAATGCCAAAAATGTTAGTGTGCAATACTGCCGTTCAGAAAAACACACCCTGGTCAGAGCTTCTGACATAGTTGCAAACAATCTTTTTTACAAACTAAATAATAATAAGCCATTGCCTACCATAGATGATAATTTTATAATTACATACTTACCATAAAAGCGCAGTTTCTAATATTTTACGGCAAAACCTTAGCCAGTCGATTTTTGGATCGACTGGTTTTTTACATAAATAAAAAACAGGGTAAAAACCCTGTTTAAAACGCGAGATAGAACATATAAAACCCAATAAGCATAATCGCTATGCCCATAACTATCTTTAAAACTCTCCCAAATTTACCAAACTTCTCACTCTTAGAAAGCTTCGATACAAACCCTACTGAGCTACCAGCAATCACCGCTAAAACTCCATGTCCTATCGAGTATAGAAGTAGCAGCATTATGCTGTATGCAATATTCTCACTCGATGCAACTACCGCAAGTAGCGCAATTAAAACCGGTGTTGAGCAAGGGGATGAAAACACTCCACCGAGCATTCCGGCAAGCAGCGCTCCGATATATCCTCTTTTTTTATTTTTCGAAATGAGATAACTTGATGGGATAATTTCATATATTTCAAATGTTTGAAGCGCCATAAGCATCATAAGTATACCTAGAATTAAATACCAAATACTGCTGCTATTTCCAAGCAGACTACCAGCAGTTGCTGCAATCACGCCGAGTATTGTAAAGGTGATACCGCTCCCTACAGCGAAAGTTAGCGATAATCCAAATGCATTTTTCGTATTGTTGCTGCCGCTCGCACCAACATATCCGACAACTAGCGGTACTGTTGAGAGTGAGCATGGGGTAAACGAGGTTAGAACACCTGCTACAACAGCTAATATTGGCGCTATGATGCTATTTGTGGTTATTAGGTTTGATATAGCTTCAATCATATCAGCCATTATACATCCACTCCCATATCTTCAAGTATCATATACATTTCATCTTCGGTGAGCCCACCCTGATGAACGGTAAAAAGATGCTCTTCGGTATCTGGATCTACATATAGAATAAATTTTATCGGAAGGGTTTCGCTCGGTGTATACGGACTGCCGTCCGCCTCAACTATCACCTGTGTCGGTATAGTCATTACCGGGTAACCGTTGGCACCATTTTCATTTACCCAGACATCTACAAACTTAATAATCGCTTTGTCCTGTGTATCTTCATTGACATTTTCAAGAACTGGAGCCATTTCAATACAAGGTATGCACTCAGTCGCACCGAAATCAATTATTATCGGTATACCATAGTTTGAAAGCTCTTCTAAGTTAACCGATGAGGCATGAAGTGCAAAATCATCTCCCTCTTCAATAACAACATCATTCCCTCTGTTTAAAAACCAAATCGCTGCAATCACAACAATCATAAATACAGGTAGCGCTATTTTTAGTATCTTCTTTTTGTCCATAAGTGCACCTCAAAATCATATCAAAATCTTTTTATATATTGTAACGAACATATTAATAAATGTCAATATCAAATTAACTTATTTGTATTATAGTGCAAATAAAAAACAGCCATAA
>CAYJGP010000023.1:0-2566 GCA_964369435.1 uncultured Oscillospiraceae bacterium
CCCGAAATAAACAGAGTATATTATGTTGCGACAACTTGCCAAGAGATGAGAGGCCTAAGCGGAAGCTTTGGCAAGAAATTAGCAACATATAGCGATGATAAATTTATTCGATAAGTTTTAAAATTTGCAGTTTCGAGTGCAGATTAGTCAAAAAAAGATAACGAGGTGTTTAGATGGAAATTATTATAGGAATTACCGAAAAGAGCGGTGGATTTACTCAGCTGCTTCGCCAGCAAAAGACGCCATTCACTACCGAGAATATAACAAAAGCGCCGTTAATTCTTGCTGAAGGTGCGCTTGATGAAAGCCTTATAAGCTATATAAACTCAGGCGGCATGGTGATTTTGACCGATGCTTCACCCGATATTTTGCCGTTCGAGAGCGATTTTCGTGGTCGTGCAGTCATTGAGTATGCGGATATGTCTCAGATTGGCGAAGAGAAAGTGCGTATAAACTGTGCTGTAAATCTCTTTTATGGAGTTGGGGACGGCGAGTTTACCGTACATGAGGACAGGGTCTTAAAACACGGGCGCCGACCGGGGTATTATCCTATTTTTCTCACCAAAAAAATAGGTGAAGGGATGCTTTGCTATAGCGGAATGCCACTATCTGAACTTCTAACTGTATTTGGGGATACAAAAAGAGTGGTAAATAAGTTTACCGACATGACAGAGCGGATAACCTCAGTTGATAAGCATATGATAGAGCGTTTTTTGGTGTTTACAATTAAAAATATGCTTGCCAAAAAAGATATACCTTTTATTCGCCTAAACTATTTTCCGAAAGGATATACGAACGTTTTTGCATTTAGAATAGACGGTGATGGGCTGCTTGGAGAAAAAACGGAAAATCTATCAAAGGTGGCGAAAGAACACAATATGCCGCTCAGTTTCTATTTGAGCAGGCAGCTTTCGGGCGATGAAGATATAAAAACTGCATTTAAGATAGATGAAATGCATGAGCTTTGTGCACACAATGATGTTCATAACATGCTCGATAATTTAGATGAAAACATTGAGAGCCTCGAGAAGATGGAAGAATGGTTATCTTATCATAATATTAATATAATCAAAGGCTTTGCGGCGCCTCGTGGGATGTATAACCTAAATCTTGGACTTGCCCTCAAAGAGAAAGGGTATCTATATACCTGCGACTTTGGGTTTGCGATCGATGGACTTCCATTCTACCCATACCACTTTGGGTCACAGCAAGGTGTTTTGCATCTTCCGGTAAATGGGTTTAATGTGGAGAGATATTCTATCTACTGCAAAGAGGTTGGAAAAGAGATGATTACCGAAGATGAAGTAGTTGATTATATGATTAAGATAGTTGATGAATATACTAAAATAAATCAGCCAATTCTGCTTTTCTCGCATCCTGCTGTTTTTGGTGATATGATAGATAAAGTGTTTCCGAGAGTTATTTCACATATTGAGAGCTTGCCTATACAAAAAACAACTATAACACAGTATGCCGCTTTTTGGGAAAGACGCGACAATGTGCAGTATAAAGCTTATTTAAAGGACAATAAAGTGGATATAATCGGGGAAATATCTGTAGAATTTGAAATTGTTATTGAGAGGTAGATTTTGACTAAAGTATCGAAGTTGCAATATATAGTTTTAATATTTGCAATATTTTTGCAGAGTTTTGTCTCGGTTTTTTCAAAGCTTGCCGGTGGCAGTGAAACAACGCTTGGCTTTTTGCTATTTTACGGAGGTTCGTTGGCAATCCTTGCTGTATATTCGGGTATATGGCAGATGTTGCTTGAAAAGCTTCCGCTTTCAACAGCTTATATGTCGAGAGCGCTAATATATCTGTTTATGCTAATCTGGTCGGTTGTTATATTTGGTGAAGGGGTTAAACCTACACAAATTATCGGAGTTGCGGTAATATTGTTTGGGGTTTTTCTGAGTGTCAAAGATGAATAGCGGAATTTGGCTTGCGCTTTCTGCTGTGTTTATAGCGGCGGTGGCGCAGGTGTTTTTGAAAAAACAAGCGATGAAAACCGCGAAAAACTTTATAATGAAGTTTTTGAATTTTAATGTTATCTTCGGCTACAGCCTTATGCTTATTTCAACGGTACTAAATGTTTTAGCTCTTCGTACATTAGACCTTGGAATACTGCCCGCAATAGAAGCGACGAGCTATATATGGGTGCTTTTGTTTTCAGCGATGTTTATAAAAGAAAAACCGACGAAAAACAAGCTGCTTGGACTGCTTGTTATCATCGGAGGAATTGTTATTTATCTGCTTTAAGTTGAAGCAAAAGGATAGGTAAAAATATTGCTTTACTTGCATTATAAGACTTTATAGTTTTAGTTGGTCCTATAGCTATGGAGCTATAAATGAAATGGTGTACTAAAATTTGATGGATATGACTCTACATTATTTTGGATGCATGGCTGTGAAAGTGTTTAAAAAAGTGATTTTGTTACGATTCTGCGAAGATAATAAGCAATATATAATATAATTTTGAGAAAAAATACGGGATGTTCACAGGGAAAATAACTTCTAAATTAATAGACACTATCGATATTTTGATAGTGTCTATTTTTGCGATTTT
>CAYJGP010000023.1:2666-19240 GCA_964369435.1 uncultured Oscillospiraceae bacterium
GATTAAAAGGATTTTGCGATTTTGATTAAAAGGATTTTGCGATTTTGATTAAAAGGATTTTGCGATTTTGATTAAAAGAGTTTTGACTGCTGTGTTAAATTGAAATATCTCTCTTCACGAAAACAATCATTGCGCCGAGATACGATACCGTGGCGATAGCGGCAAGGGCTATCATCTGCGGGATAACATTTTCTCCAGCAACTATTGCGGAGGCATCGAAAAGTGTGAATGGAGTTGCGTATTTGAAATGCTCAAACATAGGGTCAGCAGAGGCTATCATGTCAATTAGGTAGAAAACAATAACTGTTCCTCCTCCGAAAAGAAGCGATTTTCCGCTCTCGCTCATTATTGATGAGAAGAAAAACAAAATTCCAGATATAGCAATATGCAAAATTAATACCGATATGTTTATATAGAGGTATTTTTTAACGTCTAAAAGGCCAGGGTGGAGCAACTCGCAAGCGATAAATCCGGCTATTGATGAAAATAGTATTATAGCGAATAGCGAGCTTTTAAGGTATGATATCTTTACGGAAATTATCTTTCGCCTTGAGATAGGGGACGATAGAAGAGTTGACATATATCCTCTATCAATCGAGCCTGCAACTAGTGAATTTGCCGTTACAACAGAGTAGATAAGCGGAAATACAATAAAGATAAATCCATAAAGATAACTTGCGATAAATGAGTTAAGGTCGGTGCTGTCGCCGTTGAACCCGAAAGCTGCGAGCATTCCATCAGGTAGGTTTAGATCAGATAATAAAGTAGAAAGGTTTGGTGCATTTGGGTCAAACATCCCAATAATAATCATAAAATACATAAGCAAAACGGCAAGGACTGCTATTAATGCTTTGTATCTTCTGCGGAGTTCTTCTAAAAAAATAGCTACCATTATTTATCCCCCCTATAAAAATGCATAAAATACTCCTCAAGACTTTGCGAAGAAATATCAATGTCGATAATATCAAGCGTTGAAAGCAGCTGCATAAGTGAGGTATAGTCTTTGCTAATTGTTCCGAAAACTTTCTTTTCATCTGCAGTTAAAGAGAACTTAGAAGCGAGCATATTCGCTTGATTTTCATCTTTGAGAAGGACAGAAATATTTTTCCGCCTGTTTGCCCTTGCCTCTTCAACGGTCGAGAGTGAGACGAGCTTGCCGTCTTTTATGATAGCGGTTTCATCACAGCATCTCTCAACTTCATCGAAAATGTGTGAACTCATCAAAACAGTTTTTCCATCATCTCGGAGTTTTAAAATATAGTCGATAAACCTGTTTTGCATAATTGGATCAAGCCCTGAAGTTGGCTCATCGAGGATAAATAGGCTTTCATCGCCCATAAATGTTGAAACAAGCGCTACCTTTTGCTTTGTCCCTTTGCTCATCTTCTTTATTCTGATATTCGGATCGAGCTCGAAATATGATAGGAGCTGATCCCTTTTATTATTATCGGAAATAGAGCGCAGTTTTGCAGAGTAATTAAGATAACTGCTACCGGTCATTCCGTCGATAAGAACAGGGTCTCCTGGCAGATAAGAGGTGAATTTATGGATTTTAGGCGCATCTAAAAAAGGGTGCAGCCCTTCAATTTCAATCGCTCCACTATCGCTCTTTATAAAACCCATAAGTTGACGGATAGTTGTCGTCTTGCCGGCGCCATTAGGCCCTAAAAAACCCATAACAGAGCCTTTTTTCACCTCAAATGAAAGGTCGAAGACTCCGCGACCACCACCATAATCCTTAGTTAAATTTGATATTTTGATAATCGACATGCAAAACCTCCAGTAGATTTATAATTATAATAATAGCATAAAACGTTTACCTAATAAAGAGGAAATTTAAATAAAAACAAGGTCGGAGAATTGAATGTTTTACCTGCGAAAAAGTGACTATTTCGTAGAAAAGACATAATTTATATGATATAATATTTATGAGGTGATATGATTGACGAGGATATCAGAAGAGATACTTTATAACTATCAACAGCGCAAGACAATCTATGCAAAAGAGGACTTTAGAGAGTTTTTAAAATTGGAACTTGCAAAAGAAGATATTATACTTACTGAAGAAAAAGACGAAGGGATAAGCAAGACTACAAATTTAGTGGTTGGGGATCCTGAAAGTGCGAAAGTTCTGTTTACAGCTCATTATGATACGCCAGCGACCTTTCCGCTTCCAAATTTTATAGCTCCAAAAAATATGGTGTTTTATCTTTTGTATATAGCAGCGGTTCTTTTGGTTGTATTTGCATTTGGGATATCTGCATCACTTTTTCTGTGGGGCGAGTTTAATCCGCTGATATCGATAGCTTGTATGGTTATTTTGGTAGGCATGATGATTTTTGGACGTCCAAGCGAGACGACCGCTAATGAAAACACCTCAGGTGTAATTACTTTAATAGAGATGATGAGCGCTATGAGCGCAGAACAACGGGCAGAGGTTTCGTTTGTTTTTTTCGATAACAACTTTAAAGGTCTTGCTGGGTCGTCGTTTTTTGTGAAAAAATATGGCAGTAAGATAGAGGATAAACTTGTTATAAACTTTGACTGTATAGGTGAAGGGTATAACATGATGTTTATCTGCGGAGACGGTGTTTCAGAGCAGAGTGCACAGCTACTAAAAAGCTCTTTTCTGCCAATGGGGAAGATGGAGCCGATATTCACAGATAAAAACCATGCCTATTACCGCTCAGATCAATTGAGATTTAAAAGCGGAGTTGGGGTTGTAGCTCTTCGGAAAAGTAAAATTCTAGGGTATTTTCTCGATAAAATTCGCACAAGCAAAGATACTGTTTTCCAAAAGGTAAATACGCAGTATTTAGTTGAGGGTGCGATAAACCTAGTTTCGAAAATATAGTTAATAAAGCGCAATAAGGCGTTTTAAATAAATTCTCTAAAAGAGGAGGGATTTTTTGTGAAAAGAAAGTTTTTATTATTTGCTTTAATGTTTGCGTTGGTGCTGATGTTAGTTGGGTGTGGGAACAGTGGCGAAGTGAGTGACGACACAGGCGATCAAGCTAGCGGACAGCAATCGGACAGTGCAGATGAGGATATGGAAAGCGAAGATACTGAAAGTGAAGATGAAGATTATGAGTATGACGACTCGGTAATTAAAAAGACATCGGTCACAGGGGTACATAATATTTCTGGCGATGTTTTAGTATATGACGATAACACGATTGTTATAGAAAACTTTACCTATGACGGAAAAGCCCCCTCAACATTTGTAGCGCTTGGGCACCACGATGATAGAGGTATTTTCGTATATGAAACGGTTATAAGCGAGATTATAATTGATCCGTATGATGGTGAAGATTATTTTATAGAGGCGCCGAAGGGTACGAATTTAGCAGATTACGAGGCGGTATCAATCTATTGTTTGCAGTACCGAGAAAACTTTGGATCTGCTGATTTTGAAGAGATATAATAAAATTTAAGGGGTGAGGTAATCTCCCCCTTAATATTTGGGAGGTATTAATGAAGCTTATTATTAATGATGTCACAAAAAGCTTTGATAAGCAGGTGGTGCTTGATAAGGCATCATTTGCTTTTGAGCAGGGTAAAATCTATGGTCTGCTCGGCAAAAATGGTGCCGGAAAGACAACGCTTTTCAATTGTATAAACGACGATTTAAAGGTGGATAGTGGAGAGTTTTTCCTTTTTGATGACGAGAGTAACAGGTCGCTTAAAACATCAGATATAGGGTATGTTCTATCAACTCCTGTCGTGCCTGATTTTTTAACCGCAAAAGAATTTTTGAAGTATTTTATAGATATAAATAGAGACGACATATCAGATGCTTTAGAGATAGATGAGTATTTCGATATAGTTTCAATAGAGGAGAAAGATAGAAACAAACTGCTAAAGGATTTTTCGCATGGGATGAAAAATAAGATGCAGATGCTTGTTAATATCCTGATAAAACCGCCAGTACTTCTACTTGATGAACCACTGACTTCTTTTGATATTGTTGTGGCAGAAGAGATGAAAAACCTGCTTCGTGCGATTAAGAAAGATGCAGTAATAATCTTTTCAACCCATATAATGGAACTTGCTTTTGATCTGTGCGATGAGATAGTTTTGTTAAATGATGGAAAACTATCACCTATTGATGATGATGTAAGTAATAATGAAGAGCTAAAAGAGCGTGTGCTTGCAGCGCTTATAGGGGATAGCGATGACAAAGACGATTAAAACGATACTTCGGCTTAAGATAAACTATCTTGTAAACGGTATCTTCTATTACCTAAAAAAGATGCCGTTTATTAAAAAAATTGTTCCAAGCTTTCTTCGGGACAGCAGTGGTCTTAAAGCAACGATTACGGTTATTTCCTGTATATTAATGCTTGTGAAATCGGTTATCTTTAAATTTTTTTATCAATACATATTTTTTGTGGTTCCGTTTACCTTTTTAGAGAGTGGACTGAATTTAGCGAGTGTCTTCCATGTTTTGATATTTACAACAATAATAGGTACCGGCATGAACTCTAAATATTTTGAGGTGAATACCGAGAAGTATTATGGGGTTGTCCTTTTGAGGATGAATGCTCGAGGATATTATATCGGAGAGTATCTCTACTATATTTTTGAGTTGTTTTTTGGATATATAGTTGCAAACGGACTAATTGTCGTGTTTATGGGTGGGTTTATCTTACCGCCGCTTGAGATGATGATATTTGCGATAGTAGCACCGATTTTCACAGTGTTTGCAAAAAACATCTATATATCATATAAGCTTAGTGAATTTATTAAAAAAGGCGTTTTTATAAATGAAAACAAGGTGACTGCAAAGGCTATTGTTCTTTTAGTTCTTATCTTGGTAGCCGGATACCTTCCACCATTTTTGGGCTATCCTCTGCCGGTGATTGGGTTTGTTGGAGTTTTGATTTTGGCAGGAGTATTAAATATCGGCGCAATAAAAGGTATGAGCAGATTTCAAGAGTATGGTTATCTAACAAAACAGCTATACTTTGGAAATATCGCGATATTAACGAATACATTTCAAGCATCTGCAATCACTGAAACATATAAAAAGCAGATAGAGATAAACACCGAAATAACGAGCGATAAAAAAGGCCATGCATATCTAAATGAGATATTTATAAAGAGGCACAGAAAGGTGCTCACGAGCTCAGCTAACAGAATAGCTATAGTTGCAGCGGTGGTTTTTGTTGTAGCTGCAGTTGCGGTTGATATGAATAAAGAGGTTTCGGTTGTCGCGGCAGATGTTATTTTAAACAATATGTCTGCTATGTTGATACTGCTCTATTTTTTGAACAGAGGGCAAGGGATTACCCAAAGCATGTTTATAAACTGCGATAGCGCACTGCTAAGTTATAATTTCTATAAAACTCCATCTGCTATTTTAGGTGTTTTTTCAGAGCGGTTAAAATCCCTTGTTTTGATAAACCTAATACCGGCGGCAGTTATTGGGGTTGGTATTTCAGTTGTGCTTATGATATCGGGGATAGTTATCGAATGGTATATCTATCCGCTAATAGCGATAACTATCATGGCTATGTCTGTATTTTTCTCGGTGCACTATCTAATCCTATATTACTTACTACAACCATATAGCGCAGGGCTTTCGATTAAAAATCCTGTGTTTTCTGTTATATCAGCGGCGACTTATTTTGTCTGCTTTGCTCTTCGTGACCTAAAGTTTAACACTGTGCAGTTTGGGGTTGTGGTGATTTCCTTTACTGCTATTTACATAGTGACAGCGATGTTTTTGGTGTATAAGTTTGCACCGAAGACGTTTAGGCTAAAGTAGGAGATGGGCGACTGTTTACGGCTAGTGCGCTCCGCCGCACGCACGGGGTGGAGGGTGCGATAAAACAAGGTATAAGAGCTATTGCTCTTATACCTTGTTTTAAAATCGCCAAAGGCGGTTTGTGGTGGGCGGAACTTGGCCGACACACCAAAAGACTGTTAACAACTAGGTATCTGCATTATTGATCTGCGCGCCTAAAAAGGATTTATATCTAGCTGCCGAATATTATCGCTCTGCGCGACCCAAAAAAGATGATTATTGACAAAGAAGCAAAGCCTTATTGCCGAAAACCAAAAAGATAAAATAAAAACAGCCAACAATACATTGACTGATAATTATTTAAAGCAAACTTTTAATTTTTATTTTAGCGATAAAAGGTAGCTTACTATTGTTTCGGCTATGCGAGTTATATCGGTTTCAATTTTAACAGCACCGAGTTTTTTTGCCTCCATCGGCATACCATAGACCACAGAACTGCTCTCGTTTTGGCCTATTGTGTATGCACCGCTTTTTCGCATCTCAAGCATGCCACGTGCGCCGTCATCGCCCATTCCGGTAAGGATAACACCGATTGAGTTAGCGCCTGCAGCTATGGCAACTGAAGAGAAAAGGACATCAACCGAAGGGCAGTGGCCTGAAACCTTGCCACCCTCATAGCAGTGTACAGAGTAGCTGTCGCCAACTGCAACAATCTTTACCTGTCTACTACCGCCAGGTGAGATAAGGCAGAGTCCTGGCTTTAAAATGTCGCCATGTTTTGCTTCACGCACCTCTAAAGTCGAAAGACCGTCAAGACGTTTTGCATACATGTCGGTAAAAACTTCAGGCATGTGCTGGGTAATGATTATTCCAGGGGTTGTTGCGGGGAGTCGCTTTACAACTTCTAAAATAGCTTCTGTACCGCCAGTGGATGCGCCTATTGCGATTATAGTTTTTTCGGCATTCTTTGAAAAAGATATATCAGCTATAATAATTCCCCCCTTTTTAAAACTGTTTAATCAATAACTCGACGCAATTCTCAAAAAAAGAGGTTGCGTCGAGCTTTGTTTTCTATAAAGATGTAAATATTATTGTTTAAGGTCTTCTGTAAGTTGCGGAAGCTACAAATTTATAGTCTGTAATATTCTCGCTTATAACTTCACTATGTCCGATAAACAGATACCCTTCAGGACTTGTTGCCCCATTAAACCTTCGGGTTAGAGCATCTCTTGTATCTTTATCATAGTAAATCATAACATTTCTGCAGAATATAACATCAAACTTGAGCTTGAAAGTTATAGGATCCATTAGGTTGAATTTGCGAAAGACAACGTTTTTCTTTATCTCATCAATGACCTCATAGTGTCCGTCAGGCCGCATTTTGAAATACTTTTTAAGCATCTCTTTTGGGAAATCGCGAAGCCCGTCTGCTGGGTATATGCCCTTTGTAGCCGCTGAAAGTGCACGAAGAGAGATATCGGTTGCAAGGACTCTTGTGTCCCACCCTGATTTGTTGCCAAAATGCTCTTTTAAAAGGATAGCAAGGGTGTATGGCTCTTGCCCTGAACTACAACCAGCGCTCCAAATAGAGAGAACTTTGCTCTGTTGTTTTTTGCGCTCAAGATATGGTAGAACAGTATCTCTAAAATAATCGAAATGACTATGCTCACGCATAAAATAAGTATAGTTTGTCGTGACTTTGTTTAGATATTCATCAATAGCACCAGAATCTTTGGTGGTTGTAATGAAATTAACATATTCCGAAAAACTACCAAATCCGCGCGATGAAATAACCGATGAAAGTCTACTGATAAGTAGCTGCTGTTTCTTTTCAAGGTCGAGCCCAAACTTTACCTTTGTGAAATTTGCAAGATTGTTAAAATCTTTTTCAGAAAGCGTATTCATAATATCTCCCATTTATTCAGGCTTGAACATTGAGCAAACATCAAGTCTTAAAACGACAGTGTCGTCTTCCAGTGAAACCATAGATTCGGTGAGCGCAATGTGGTTATCTATTGGTATTGGGCTGAATTGTGAAACATCAATATCTATAACTTGCAGCACTGAATCAACAACTATTCCCATCATAGATTCTTCGTACTCGAGGATTACAACACAAGTATTAGATGTTGGTTCTGCATAAGGCTTACTCATTCGAAGTCTCAAATCAATTACAGGTACTATTTGACCGCGTAAATTCAAAACACCCATTATATAATCGGGTACAGTTGGGATGTTTCGAACGGTATAGCTTGGTAGTATCTCAATAACATTATTTGTGCTAATACCAAAGACAAGATTGTCCGACATAAAAGTTAGAAATCGCTCTGTGACAACTGGAGGAGCCTGATTCAAAGCATCTACTGCACTTGTTTCGTTATACATAATTAAATCCTCCCTAAACTTTTATATGTGAATTTGAATGGACATTGTTTATATCGAGTATCAGACTAATATTACCGTCGCCTAGAATAGTACAACCGCTAATTCCAACATCCTTAACCTTGAAGTTGTTGAGGTATGATGGGAGCGGTTTAACAACAACCTGTTGTTCACCGATAAGCTGATCTACAAATAAGCAGTATGAACGGTCTCCCGTTTCAACCCAGATAACTATACCATCGTCGATAGTCGTCTCGCTCTCGAGTCCGAATTTATCTGCTAGTTTAACGATTGGATAGAATTCGCCCATGCATTTTAGCATCTCGTTGTTTTCAGCATCTTTTATAATATCAGAGCTACTTGCTTTAAACGACTGTTTAATATTAGCTATCGGAATGGTGAATATATGCTCTCCTACAGAGATTTCCATGCCGTTTACTATAGCGAGTGTCAGCGGAATTTTGAGGGTGAATTTTGAGCCTTTGCCAAGTTCGCTCTCAAGTGTTACAGTGCCGCCGATAACCTCGATATTCTTTTTAACAACATCAAGTCCAACTCCACGTCCTGAATATTCAGTTACTTGTGAGTTTGTTGAGAATCCAGGGAGCATTAGGAGCTGAAGAATTTCTTTTCTGCTATATTCCTCAGGTGCCTTTGTGAGAATACCTCTGTCGATAGCTTTCTCAAGGATAGACTCATGATCCATTCCCTTGCCATCGTCCTGAATCGAGATAACAACTTCACTGCCAGTATGCTCTGCCATAAGGATTATCTCACCTTGCTCTTTCTTGCCGTTTGCGAGGCGATCGGTGACATTTTTCTCCATCGCATGATCCATAGCGTTTCGAACGATATGCATTATAGGATCTGCTATATTATCGACAATAGTCTTGTCCACTTCGGTATCTTCACCGACGATGGTTAGCTTAACATCTTTTCCAAGCGACTTTGTCATATCGCGAACTATTCGGTTCATCTTCTGGAAAACACCCGAAACAGATACCATTCGAAGTGACATCGAGATATCTTGCAGGTCATCGGTGAGTTTGCGAAGCTGTCTTGTTGATTTAAGGAAGGTATCGAGATGCGCTTTTTCAATACCGGTGGTTGAAGCGACCATCGATTCACTTATAACTATCTCACCTACAACCGCCATAAGTTGATCGAGTTTCGATAGGTTTACAGAGATAAGACTCTGCTTTGCAGGTGCTGCGTTCTTTGCGGGTGCCGCATCTTTTTTAGCTGCTGTTTTCTTTGCGGGTTTCTCTGCTTTTGGTTCTGGCGCTGCTGGTGCAGCTGCAACTTCTGCTTTTGGCGCTTCCGCTTTTGGCGCGTCTTTTTTAGTGCCGCCCATAGATTTGCCAGCTGCCTCTGCTTCATCTAGCGTTTTTGGATTCACAACAGGCTCAATTGAATGGATATTTGCATGGCCTGTAAGGGTATCTATAGCTGATTGAAGATCTTCTTCGTTCGGAAGGCCTACATAAAAACCTTCGGTTGCTATCTCGTCCATTCGACTGGAGTTTGTCTCAACGTCGTCTGGGAAAAATTCAAAATCAAAACCCGCCTCGTTCATGGTGTTTACGACCATGAATGCGCGCAGATGTTCCATTCCGCAGTCTTCATCAAAAAAGATATGTAGTGCGTAAGGTGAATTAAATGGTGGATAGCTACCACCTTCACCGGAATTGGAATCGCTATTTTCTGTCGCAGCAGGGTCTGGGGCGGCTGTTTCATCGCCCGTAAGCTTGTGTAATAAGCCGTCGATATCGCTGATAAAGTCAGCTACATCATCGTCTAGTGGGGTGCCATCTTCGACCTTTTGCAGATCGTCGCGAAGTCTATCTGTGCATTTGAATAGCATGTTGAAAAGCTCATTGCGAAGCTTATCATCAAACCTATCCATACCATTTTCGCGTATCTCGAAAAATAGATCTTCGATATGGTGAGAGATTTCCATGAGGGGTTTGAATTCCATCATTGCCGATGAACCTTTAATGGTATGCATGCTTCTAAAGATTTCATTTACATCGTCAACGGTGAATTCACCGGTTTGCTCTGTATTGAGCAAAAGTTCATCAAGACGTTCAACTAGAGAATTCGATTCAAATAGATAAGTTTCAAGTAAATTGTCCATATTTTCTCCTCACACTAAGAATTAAACAAAAAGATTGCATTGAAATACTAAGACGTTTATAATGTAATTATAATATATTTATCGAGAAAAAGGAACTATAAATTTTAAAGGTGATAAAATGGCGAATATTTTAAAGGTTACAGTGCCTGTAAGCGGGTACGAAAATAATAATTACCAAAGGCCAAATGCCCCGAAAACCACTGATCCTGCCATTCAAGGACCAATTACTCCGGATAAGGTTTCAAAACCTGATGCAAGGAGCGATAGTGCACATGAACAGAATGTTGCGATGCGGTTTCGGTACGAGTCGAATTTTGAAAACTTCATGCGCCAGATTAATTCTATGCCGAATTTGGCAGATGAGTTTTCGCGTTTTTTTATGGAGCTTTCTGCAACGTATGCGGAGTCTGGTCTTTCTGGGGACTTTGCGGAGCAGATAGCTTCGTTTATTGAGATGACAAAACTTTCAGGAGATGAGCTTCTTGCATTTATGAAGAATGCAGGCAGTGCTTCAGTTCGTTTTAACGGTGCATTTTTCACCTTGCTAAATCAAGCAATGCAGAATTCACAGTCGGTAGAGTTTCGTCAATCGGTGCTTGAGTTTTTGCGAAGATATGTAGATATGGCGGAGGGCTCTCATATACTTAAAAATATAAATACCACCCTTGATCAGATATATATGAGAATGTTTGCGCCGCACAAGGATAATCTTGCGGATATGGCGAAGTCGCTTCAACTTGCTGGTGGTGGCGACGGGGTGCACAACCTATCGGTGCTAAAAGATGGAATAATGCTGCTACTTAATAGGTATATAAGCAGTTTCCATGATAGGGGAGATCTCCGTGAGCTTGTTGCTATGCTCGCTTCTTATGTATCGAGGCTTGAAAATGGAGCGCAGAGTCGTGGTATGGATGCGTTTTTAAAGCTAATTCGTTTTGAAACGATGCAAAACACGGTTGTAAACATTGATGACCCTCTGGGTTTTAACGGTTTAGACAAACCCCAGGTTGAAAAAACAGGCAGAGAACAAAGCTGGATGAAGGGATTGTCCGATATGATTGAATCGGGACTTGCCTCAGATGCTTCACCTGAAACTAAAGAGACGCTTCGCAACCTTATGCAGTCGATACTTTTAAATGAGAGCGTTTATATGCCAGTTTTGCATATGATGCTTCCGATGACCGTTGAAGAGAGGACAACATTCTGCGAGATGTGGATAGATCCAGATGCCGACTCAAACGGGCATTTTGAAACGGGGGTTAATACCGTTCAGGGACTTATTAAGTTTGATATTGCAGACCTTGGATTCTTTGATATGTTCTTTGTGAACAAAGGGGATGACCTAAAGATGCAGATAAGCTGTCCCGAAGGGCTTGAAGATGATATTGAGACAATTCGAGGTGAGATCAAAAAGATTGTTGCAACACACGGATTTTACGCCGATGAGCTTTTTGTCGAATGCAATGTAGAATCTATTCCGATTTCCGAGGCGTTTCCAAAAATATTCGAGAGGGAGAATTCTGTTAATGTCAGCATTTAATGATGTATTAAACCAAAAGGCGGTTGCGCTTTCATATAACGAGTCGAATAATTCGGCACCTATTATAGTGGCATCGGGTATGGGACATCTTGCAATGAAAATCGTCGAAGTTGCAAAAGAGCGTGGTATAGCGGTTTATGAGGACAACTCACTCGCGACGATTTTAACACAACTTGATCTCGGGACACCTATCCCAGAAGAATTATACGCTGCTATAGTTGATATTTATGTCTACTTTCTAAACTTCAAGCCAAAAGCTATTTCTGAAACAAAACAAGAGGAAGAAACTGAAATTATTGGAAGTAGGATAAACGAGGGTAATGGCCCTATCGGTGAAGAGGGCAGTCGGTCGAGTGAACTTACTATCGACTAAACATTTTGTGAAAAGCACAAATAAAGTTTATATAGTGAAATTGTGATGCAAAGACATAACATCAGTCGAATTTGGATTATTATGCAAAGGACGGTTTGAAAAAGCGATTTACTGCATAATTTATGCTTATTCGCAATAGTTTCGCATTCTTTTTGCCACTTAAATCTAGAGTTTGAAAAAGCGATTTACTGCACAGGTTTATGCTTATTCGTAATACTGTCGCCTCTCCATCTGACGCTTAAAAACAAAGTTTCTAATAGTCGCCTCTGCGGACGATCCGATCCTTTTAAATTTACACCCATATCCATAACCAGTCTCGCTCGATATTTCATCTACACGGAGTATTTCTGATGGTAAATCGAGGGTGCGGTCCCCGGGTAAGGACAGTCTAATAGAGATATCTACATGTGATGGAAATTTGAAGTGTGAGGTTACATATATTCCACCAGCGCTTAAATTTTCGGTATGCCCTTTAACCGTGTTACCATTAATAATTTTATCTTTTGGAAAATCCTGCGGAACTTCTATGTCCGCGGGAATTTTTATTTCAACTGGAAGTTTAAGATTTATCTTGTAATCATCACGGCGGTTAAGGGATTGAAGCTCTGTATGAGCAAGGCAATCTATTGTGATTATCGGCTTTCCATCCTCGAAGTTCTTTTTCGGGTTTGAAAGCGAGCAACGGTATGAAACAAGTCCGCGAAGCTCATCTAGAAATATTACATCTGCCTCAGAATCAAGGTTGTCCATGTAACGCTCATCAAACAGCAAAACAGAGGTATTTTCAATCATGGAAACTACCTTCGCTCTACAAACTTCAACGTCGTTTGAAACCTTGTGGAGTATCGCGTTTTTGCAATGTGTCAATTTCATTATGAAAACAACCTCGCTCATCAAAATATAGTACTACTATATTATACTATATCACGGGCTTTTTTGACAACAAAAAAATTAAATTATAAAATTTATTTAAAGTAACACGTATTATTTGTAAAATTATGCATTTTTTTGCCCCAAAATATAGAAAACTATTGAAATTTGCAGAAAAAAAGTGTTATAATAATCACTAATAAGAATAGTGGAGTAGTGTCACTGTTGAAAGGAGAGTTTTAATGGCAGGAATTGAAACGAACAATATTTCTTTACTAACAAAAAGCCTTGACTATCTTTGGCTTCGTCAGTCTGTAACCGCAGATAATATAGCGAATGCAGAAACACCGGGATTTAAGGCAGGATATGTTGATTTTGAGAGTAGTTTTAAAGCAAGGCTTGATGCAGCAATGGCAACTGGCAATGAAAGTGATATAAGTAATGCAATAGTTGGGAGCAGTGCACGTATAGGTGAATCTACAGCAGAGGGCACGAGGCTTGATGGCAATAATGTAAATGTTGAGATCGAGATGATTGAGATAACGAGAAACTCTCTTCAATACCAATATGCTCTAAATGCTGTTACAAGTGAGCTTTCAAGATTGAATGCAGTTATAAAAGGACAATAACCAGATATAAAATATTTTACGAAGGGTGAACAACTATAGATTTAAATTAAGTGAATAAAGAGAGGAGTTGTTTATGAACAACATAATACCAATTACGAGGATTTCGACCTTTGAGGAACTTGCGAGAACTGGTCAGATACAAAATAACGAAGATAGTTCGTTATTTGGCAGTATATTTCAGAATGCTATTGATGACGTTGTTGCGGCTGAGGAAAATGTTGCGCACAAAGAATATCTATTAGCAACAGGTCAACTTGAGGACGGACATACTTTATCTATAGCCACAGCGCAGGCTCAACTTAGCATTGATATGCTTATCCAGCTACGTAATCACACAGTAGAAGCGTATAATGAACTACTGCGTATGAATATCTAATTTGGCAAAAAAGTTGCAGATTTGATTTTAAAAATTTACAAGCATGATTTTAAATAGGGAAGTATTAGATGGATAATTTTGTTGAAAGAGCCAAAGCGATATTTGCAAAAGGCTATGAGAATATCAAAAAGGTACTCGGAAGCGGTAGCGGCAAATATATTATAGGTGGGGCAGCGCTTATAATATCAGCTATAATAATTGCTGTTGTTATTAACAATAGCGGATATAGTGTCCTTTTCACCGGAATGACCGATGAAGAGGCTATTAGTATTGTTGCGAAACTTCAAGAGGATGGTATAGATTATAAATATAGTGGAGACGGTGAAATACTAGTCAGTGACGCAGAGGTTGACCAAGCAAGAGCAAATCTTGTTGTTGAAGGGTATCCAAAAAGCGGATTTTCTTACGGTACATATATAACTAATGCAGGCGGTATGACCACCGATAGTGAAAAACAACAGTATGAGCTTTATGATTTGCAGGATAGAATTTCAGCAACGATAAGGCTGTTTTATGGCGTTCACGATGCAAAAGTAACGATAGCACTTGCCGAAGAAGATAGGTATGTGCTAAGTGATATAGATGTGCAAGATGTTACAACAGCATCGGTCACTGTTATAATGGATAATTTCGGAAGCCCAACTGCTGAACAGGTTGTCGGCATTCAGCATCTTCTATCTACAAGTGTTATAGGGCTTTTGCCTGAAAACGTTGGAGTTTTCGATGGTAATGGTCAGGATGTTACTCAGGTTGTTAGCCAAGATGAGGCGATTACCGATGAAACACTAGCAAGACAGCTAGAGCTTGAATATGCACAGAAGATAACTACCATTCTTCCGTACGCAGAGCCCGGTGGAGTTCGAGTAGCTGTAAATGTTACACTAAATACCGATGATGTTATAAAAGAGATAATTACATATACAACACCAAACCCGACAGATAACGATGATGATTACGGTATAATAGGAAATGAAACATACGATACCGCAATAGAAGGTGGCACAATAGACGGTGGTGAAGTCGGTACAGAAGAGAATGCAGAAGCACCAAATATAACAGAAGATGAAGATGCAGATACTTCTATATTATATGATAGCGCTACGCGTGAGTATCTTGTAAACCAGATGATCGAGCAGATAGACCAGGGTGAAAATTATGTTGAAGATGTTACTGTTACAGTGGCGCTTCATCCAAATGATACGATAAATTCAAAACCTATAGAAGATATTAAAAATGCAATAGCTCTAGCAGTGGGAATACCGCTTGATGTTGCAGATGATAAAATATTTATCTCGATTGATCCGTTCAACGATTCATTGATGCCAGAAAGCCCAATAGATGAAGTTATCAATAATCTATTCGGACTGGATCCGATGATGCTTGCAATTATAGGTGGAGGAGTGGCACTTCTACTTATTATATTCATAATATTAATGTTAATTCTCGGTGGCAAACGCAAGAAGAAGAGACTAGCAGCTGCAGCGGCGGCAGAAGCGGAAGCAGCGATTGCAGCGCTTAGCAAGATGCCAGTACTTGAACTCACACCAGAGCTTATGTCACAACAAAACGATAGAAGTCACGAACTTCGTGAAACGATACGTAAATTCTCAGAGGACAATCCTCAAATTTCAGCAGAGATGATCAAAAGTTGGCTAAATGGGGGTGAGAGCGGTGGAAGTTAATAACGCGGCGGTTGTTGCCGATATCAGTGCAAAAACTGTTAGTCTTCCGGCGGCGAGAAAAGCGGCTGTTGTTATAGCAGCACTTGGAGCTGATAATGCATCAGGGGTTTATAAATATCTCGGCGAAGATGATGTTGAGAGACTGACCCTTGAACTTGCAAAGCTTGGACACGTTGCAACTGAAGAAACTGAAGCGGTGCTCGATGATTTCTATAAATCTTGTCTTACACAAAAGGTCGTTACAGACGGCGGTATCGAGTATGCAAGAAGTATCCTTGAGAAGACCTACGGCGAAGAGGTTGCGAATGAGCTTTTAAAGAAGATGACAAAGTTCTTAAAGACCCGCTCATTCGATTTTCTATCAAAAACAGATACTCAAAACCTATACTCGATTATTTCAAGAGAACGTCCACAGGCGATAGCGCTTATCCTATCGTATGCAGATCCAACCCAATCGGCGGCGCTTATAGCCGAGCTTTCTGAGGAGAAGAGGTTGCAGGTTGTTGAGGCGATAGCTCAGATGGAGAGTGCCTCTCCAGAGATTATAAAGATAATTGAAAACCAACTCATGAAGAAGTTCGACAGCGTTCTTACAACCGATTTTACAACGGTTGGCGGTATAGATTACATAGCGGACGTTATGAATCATATGGACAGAAGCAGCGAGAAATATATTTTCGACGAGATGTCGAAGGAAAATCCAGGTCTTGCCGAAGAGATACGCAAGAGAATGTTTGTATTCGAAGATATCCTCTCGATGGACAACCGCTCAATTCAGCGTTTTATCCGCGATTGCGATACCAAGGATGTTGTATACTCGCTCAAAAATGCAAACG
>CAYJGP010000024.1:0-2623 GCA_964369435.1 uncultured Oscillospiraceae bacterium
TTCCCATCTCTGTTGCAAGTGTTGGCTGGTATCCAACCGCTGATGGCATACGTCCAAGAAGCGCTGAAACCTCACTTCCTGCCTGTGTAAATCTAAAGATATTATCAACAAAGAGCAAAACGTCCTGCCCTCTTTGATCTCTGAAGTACTCAGCCATTGTAAGACCTGAAAGCGCAACCCTCATACGAGCTCCGGGCGGCTCATTCATCTGACCGTAAACAAGAGCTGTTTTCTTTATAACTCCAGACTCAGTCATCTCGTTATAGAGGTCATTTCCTTCACGTGTTCTCTCTCCAACACCTGTGAATACCGAGATACCACCGTGTTGGTTTGCGATATTGTTGATAAGCTCCATTATGATAACGGTTTTACCAACACCAGCACCGCCAAACAGGCCTATCTTACCACCCTTAACATACGGGCAGACAAGGTCGATAACCTTAATACCTGTTTCGAGAATTTCAGCCTCTGTTTGCTGCTCTGAAAATTCAGGAGCTTTTCTGTGGATTGGCAAACTCTCCTCAGCTTCAACAGGGCCTTTGTTGTCGATTGTTTCACCGAGAAGGTTAAATATACGACCAAGAGTTACATCTCCAACAGGTACCGAAATAGGTGCTCCTGTGTCAATTACATTTTGTCCGCGAACCAAACCGTCGGTGCTTTTCATCGCAATACAACGAACTGTATTGTCGCCAAGGTGGCTTGCAACCTCAACGATAATCTCTTTGCCGTCGTTTTCTATTTTTAGCGCATTTAACAGATTAGGGAGCTCTCCGTTTTCAAAGCGAACGTCTAAAACCGGGCCTATAATCTGTATGATTTTTCCTGTATTACTCATCTCTTCCCCCTAATTTAATCCTTCCGCACCTGCGACTATTTCGGTTATTTCCTGCGTAATTGCCGCTTGACGAGCTCTGTTATAAAGCAGAGATAGATCGTCAATCATCTCTTGTGCATTATCGGTAGCCGACTCCATCGCCGTGCGACGAGCACCTTGCTCTGAAGCATAACTCTCAACGATTGCACAGTATATCATACCAGTTAGGTACTGTGGTACGATAGTCTCAAAAACCTCTTTCGGTGATGGTTCGTAAATCATATAGTTGTTTACCCGATCACCTTTAGGGGTATTTATCGGCAGAAGTCTTATAGTATTTGGTTCTACTTGTATCTGGCTAATAAACGATGTATAAATAAGTTGCACTTCAGTGTACTTCTTTGTTTTAAACATCTCGCAGACGGTACTCGCAACATCTTTTACCGAGCTCATATCGGCAGTTTCACCAATATTTTGGTAGGAAAGAGTGGGCTCGAGTCCTCTTTTACTAAAGAAGTCAACGGCCTTTTTACCAATTGCAATTACCGAATCATTTTTAAAATCTATCATCGAGGTCGCAAGCTTTAATATATTGCTGTTGTAACCTCCCGCAAAGCCGGTGTCACCCGCAATAACTACAAAACACTTCTTCTCTGCTTTTATATCCCTTGTGTACACAGATGATAAGTCTTTTGAGTTAAGCGCTATTTCACTTATAGCTTCGTAGAGTGTTTCAAAATAAGGAGTTGCGATATCGAGACGATTTTTCGCCTTTTTGAATTTTGCCGAGGCAACAAGCTTCATTGCATTTGTTATCTGCATTGTGCTCTCGACACTTTTAATTCGAAGTCTGACTTCTTTTACAGAGGCCACAATATCCCTCCTTTATTATGAGTTGAAGATACTTACATACTCAGTTATAGCACTGCTGAGTTTTTCTTGCATCTCAGGTAGAAGCTCTTTGTTTTCAACAATAGACGCAGTTATATCGCCATAGTTTGCTTCAATATGCTCAATTAAACCTTTTTCAAACTCGATTACTTTATCAACATCGATATCTTTTAAATAATCGTTTACTGCAGCAAAGAACACACAAACCTGATCTTCAACGCGATATGGTTTATTTCTATCTTGCTTTAGTACCTCAACTATACGTGCACCGTGGTCAAGGCGTTGTTTTGTGTCTTTATCAAGGTCTGATCCAAACTGCGCAAAGCTCTGAAGCTCACGATACTGCGAATAGGCAAGTTTTAGTGAACCTGAAACTTTTTTCATAGCTTTAATCTGAGCGTTACCACCAACCCTTGATACCGAAATACCAGGGTTTACAGCAGGCTTAATACCAGCATTGAACAGCTCATTTTCAAGGAATATCTGTCCGTCGGTAATTGAGATAACGTTTGTTGGGATATAAGCCGATACGTCTCCCGCCTGAGTTTCTATTATTGGTAGAGCTGTTAGTGAACCGCCGCCCTCATCGTCTGATAGCTGAGCTGAACGCTCAAGCAATCTTGAATGGAGATAGAAAACATCTCCAGGATAAGCCTCACGTCCTGGTGGTCTGCGAAGAAGTAGCGAAACTGCACGGTAAGCAACCGCATGTTTCGATAGGTCGTCATAGATACAAAGAACATCTTTGCCCTCGTACATAAAGTGCTCACCCATAGCACAGCCGCTATATGGCGCAATATATTGAAGTGGAGCCGCATCTGAAGCGGTTGCCGCAACAATTATCGTATAATCCATAGCTCCTGCTGCTGAGAGAGTCTCATGAAGCTCTGCAACGGTCGAGTTTTTCTGACCGAT
>CAYJGP010000024.1:2633-19122 GCA_964369435.1 uncultured Oscillospiraceae bacterium
ACCGATCGCAACATAGATACAGATAACATCTTTGCCTTTTTGGTTGATAATTGTATCGACCGCAATAGCAGTTTTACCTGTCTGTCTGTCGCCTATGATAAGCTCACGCTGTCCTCTGCCTATTGGAATCATACTATCAATAGCTTTTATACCTGTCTGCAGTGGGACGGTAACCGGTTTCCTCTCGATAATACCCGGTGCGTCCGACTCAATAGGACGTGTTTTATCTGTTTTAATTTCACCCTTACCGTCAACAGGCTGTCCGAGCGCATTTACAACACGACCGAGCATAGCATCTCCGACGGGAACACGAACAACTGCACCTGTACGCTTTACGATATCGCCTTCTTTGACATCTTCATCACTGCCGAGCAATACAGCACCAACACTGCCTTCCTCAAGGTTTTGGGCAATAGCATACAGACCGTTTGAAAACTTCAAAAGCTCACCACTCATGCAGCTGTCGAGACCGTAGATTTTGGCAATACCATCGCCTGCCATAACAACTCTTCCGGTTTCTGTCTGCTCTGTTACCGCTTTATAGTTTACAATCTGCTCGGATATAAGGGCGGAAATTTCTTCAGGCCTTAAATTCATATCTGCCTCCCTCAAATTTTTAATGATACGAGGTTATCATAAACCTCTTCCATTCGACCCCGAATACTGAGGTCTAACTCTTTATCACCTATAAGCACCGAAATACCGCACTTAAGGTCTTTGTCTATCACTTCTGTTATGATAACCTCTTTACCGAGCCTATCTGTTAGTTTTTTCGCTATTTTTTCACTCTGTTCTGCCACAAGCGGATATGCCGTAACGACAGTCGCTTCAACTATCGACAATCTCTCATAGCAAAAGCCTTTGAAACTATCAAATATCGATGCGATACCCATAACTCTTTTGTTTTTGACAAGAATTTTTAGAAAACTTAAAAGATTGTCTTCAATTTTTCCTAAAAAAACATCATCGATCATCTTCTCCTTATCCTCAAATGAGACTACAGGGGAAGATAATAGCGGCAGAAAATCTTTGTTTGCAATTACAATTTCTTTAACTGCTTTAAACTCTTCTAGCACTGCAGGTAAAGATTTATTATCGCTGTAAGTTTTCAAGAGCGCCTCTGAATAAACAATATCAGCATTAGTTGACATCTCTTATTTCCTCCGATAAAAACTTATCAATGATACCGCTATGCGTATTTTGGTCAATCTCTTTGTCAACAATTTTTGACGCAAGTGAAATAGCAATATTTGAAATATCATCCTTTAGGACATTCTTCGCACGACTAATTTCAATTTCGATATCTTTATCTGCTTTTACCTTAAGTTGGTGAGCTTTCTCGTTTGCCTCTTTGAGAATCTCCTCACCTTTGACAGTGGCTGTCTTTTTTGCATTCTTAACAATCGAAGCCGCTTCACTCTTAGCATCTTCAATCTTTTCTCTATACTCATTTTCAAGTGCTATTGCACTCGTCTTTGCCGCTTCTGCATCATCGAAATTCGCTTTAATCTCAGCATCTCTTGCATCAATCATCGCCATAATCGGTTTGAAGAGAAATTTTTTCATAATGAGAAAGAGGATAAGAAGGTTTAGAAACACAAAAATCTGATGCCACACATCAATGTTAAAAAGTTGCATTTCATTTTGCATGGATTTTACTCCCTCCAATTAACGATTAAAGCATACCTATAATCGGGTTTACGAACATTAGTAGTATAGCAACAACTAGACCATAGATACCTGTAGACTCAGCAACACCACAGCCGATAAGCATAGTTCTTAGTATCGCTGGTTGAGCTTCAGGCTGACGCGAAACCGCCTCAACAGCCTTACCAGCTGCATAACCCTGACCTATACCGGGGCCTATACCCGCTATCATTGCAAGTCCCGCACCGATAGCACATCCCATTAGTACAATTGCTCTTTCCATAAAACAGATCCTCCTAAAAATTAAATTGTTTATAAAAAATACCTTTACAGGAGAACTTTTCTCCTCGGTATTTATTTAACTTACTCATCTGCCATCGAGATAAACACCATCGTTAGCATAATAAAGATAAACGCCTGCATAAAGCTTGAGAACAAGTCGAAATATAGCGATGCAACAGCTGGAATACCTACCTGCATAAATGGTATAGCGGTAAATGAGCTAGTTATTGCACCAAGTCCCTGGTAGATAAGAGTTGTTATGATAACGCCAGATAGAATGTTTCCAAAATGCCTAAACGCCATAGACACAGGGGTTGATAATTCTGACATTATATTTATCGGAGTCATAGGCCATAGAGGGTCCGCAAACCCTTTAAAATATCCACCGATGCCATTTCTGCGAATTTTTGTCGTCTGTATCATAACAAATGTAAGCAACGACCAAGCAAGTGTTACATTAAAGTCGGCAGTTGGTGGACGAAGTCCTAAAAGCCCCATAAGCGAACAGGTAATCGAGAGGCAAAATAGCGCTCCGATATATGGAGCCCATGCGCGCACTTTAGAAGCCCCCATGCTCTGTCCAACTAAATCATACAGCGTTGTTACAAGCTTTTCAGCGATAATTTGGCGCTTACCAGGCTGTTTTTTCAAGTTGCTACCAAGCCAAATTGACATAATCGATAGGAATACAACTGCAAAAAACATATTCACCATCGTCTCACTAACCAAAATTCCACCGAAAATAGGTATCTCAAAAATAACTTTTGGTCCTGACATCATTTCCTCCTTATTGCATTAAAATAATTCATATACTTAAAATAGAGAATTGGTACCGCAAGATATAGCGGATGGAGAGAAAAAAGAAGATAAAATACCACTAAGTACAAGGCAGTTGCTAAAAAGCGCAGTCTACCTGATCTCGCCATATACAAAAGTCCGTCTGAAATTTCCATAAACGAAGCTTTATGCGCGCTGCGAAAGAGCCATGTGAAGTTTAATATCATATAAATGTTGCCAACAAGCAGCGAAGTCGCACCGAGTTCTATATCAATATCAAGAAGAAAAATTGATAAGAAAACCAGTACATTGGCAACTAAGGCAAAATACAAAAGGGATCTAAGCTGTGACTGATACTCACTATTCTTCATTATCTCTTTCACTTAGTTTAACCGCCTTTATCACCGATGTTACAACTGTACACAGAGCGATTACAAGCGACAGCAAAACTGCAAAACCCGAAAGATCATATCTTACATCTAAAAAAGCACCACACGCTATGATTGCCGCCGGAGCCATAAATGCACTAGATATCAAAAATATAATTCGGGACATTTTATTCATAATATCACCCTATACACAAATTATACTACTTCATCTATTATATTTCAACTAAAATTCCTAAATTTTTGTATAATTATTACATTTATCCTCATTTTACCAAACTAAACCGATTAACCTGTTATAGCTCTTCAATTATTTTTACACAAAAATAAAGAGAGTTAAAAACTCTCTTTATCAGTTAATACTCTATACCTAATGTAAGCGCTTTCTTATTACCCTCTAATAGAGACATCTTTGATGGTGGAACGCACTTTTCAATCGCTGTAAACACCGACTCTTTTGTCGAGAACGGGTGGATAGCAAGAAGCTTTCCAAGTGCTATAAGATTCGCAAGACCCGAAAGTCCCTCTTCTTCTGCAAGACTTGTTACAGGAATATAACAAACATTAATATCATCTCTCTCACATTTTTTGCTTATGAGAGCGCTGTTGATAATTACAGTTCCACCAGGAACAACAGAGTCTATAAACTTATCGTATGAGGGTAGGTTTAATGCTATAAGTGCATTGGGTTTTAAGATAAGCGGTGAGCCTACCGGTGAATCTGAAATGGTAACCGAGCAGTTAGCAGTTCCACCGCGCATCTCAGGTCCGTATGATGGAAGCCATGAAACTTCTCTTTCATCCACAAGTCCTGCATAAGCAGCAACTTTACCGCCAAACAAAACTCCCTGTCCGCCAAATCCTGCAAATAGCAGTGTGAGTTCTTTGTTCATCATCTCTCTCCTCCCACATCTTTTTTAACGCCTAGAGGATAATATGGCTCAAGGGTGTTTGTAACCCAATCAAGCGCCTCAACAGGAGTCATACCCCAGTTAGTAGGGCATGTTGATAGAACCTCAACTAGTGAAAAGCCTTTGCCCTCAGCTTGATATTGGAAAGCCTTTTTGATAGCTCTTTTTGTATCTTTTATATTTTTGATATTGTTTGCAGCAACCCTCTCTACATAAGTAGCACCATCGATAGTTGCTAGCATCTCTGAAACTTTTATAGGACCACCGCTGTATTTAACATCGCGTCCATAAGGGGTAGTTTGAGTTACCTGTCCTGGTAGAGTTGTTGGCGCCATCTGGCCACCAGTCATACCGTAGATCGCATTGTTTATGAATATTATTGTTATATTTTCGCTGCGAGCAGCACTGTGAATAGTTTCAGCAGTACCGATAGCTGCAAGGTCACCGTCACCTTGATAGGTAAATATTATGTTCTCTGGAAGCGCTCTCTTAAGACCTGTTGCAACAGCAGGCGCTCTACCGTGAGGCGCTTCTATCATATCACAGTTAAAGTAGTTATATGCAAAAACGCTACATCCAACAGGTGCAACACCAACTGATTTCTCAAGAAGACCGAGCTCAACTAAACACTCACCAACGATACGGTGAACTATACCATGGGTACAACCCGGGCAATAATGGGTTTTAACATCGCAAAGACCCTTTGTTTTTTCAAATACAACAGCCATTACACAGCACCTCCAGCCATTTTCTCTATCGCTTCGACTATCTCATCAGGAGATGGGATAACTCCACCTGTTCTACCATAAAACTCGACAGGACAAACGCCGTTTACCGCAAGTCTTACATCTTCAACCATCTGACCCATGCTCATCTCAACAGTTAAAATTCCTTTAACCTTTGTCGCAATCTCAGCTAATGCCTTATCTGGGAAAGGCCATAGAGTTATAGGTCTTGCAACTCCAACTTTTATACCTTTTTCTCTGCATATTTTCGCCGCAGTAGAAGCGATACGAGCTGTAGCACCATAAGCAGCTATTACATAGTCTGCATCTTCGGTGTTAAGTAGCTCAATTTCAGTTTCGTTATCTTTAATTTTTTGATATCTTTCAAATCTCTCAAGTATTCTCTCTTCAAGTGTCTCCGCTTGAATATATAGCGAGTTTGTTATATTACGCTCTCTTGAACCGTCGCAACCATTAGTCGCCCAAGGTTTGTCAAAAGTTTTCACATCTGTACTCTCAAAGCTTACAGGCTCCATCATCTGACCGAGCATACCATCAATTAGTATCATCGCAGGAACTCTATATTCATCTGCTTTCTCAAACGCCTTTGCTATTGTATCTATCATCTCTTGAATAGTTGATGGTGCGAAAACCATTATATGTAGGTCTCCATGACCTGGCGCTTTTGTAGCTTGGAAATAGTCCGCCTGACTCGGCTGAATCCCACCAAGACCAGGACCACCACGCTGAACATTTATAAGCACACATGGCATATCACTACCCGCAAGATATGATATAGCCTCTGTTTTTAGCGATATTCCAGGGCTTGATGAACTCGTCATAACACGAACGCCTGCCGACGCCGCTCCAAGCACCATATTTGCAGCTGCGATTTCACTCTCCGCTTGCAAAAATACTCCTCCGATTTTCGGAAGTTTCTTACTCATATATGCTGAAAGCTCTGTTTGAGGGGTTATAGGGTATCCAAAAAAGTGGATACAACCGCTTCTTATCGCAGCTTCCGCCAAGGCTTCATTGCCTTTCATCAATACTTTATCAGCCATTTTCTCCACCTTACCTTTCTACTGTTATAGCGCAATCAGGACAAATTGTTGCACAGAATGCGCATCCGATGCATTTACTATCATCTATACATCTAGCTGGATGATACCCGCTCTCATTAATCACATCGTTATCGAGCTCTACAATATTCTTCGGACAGACCGTTGTACATAGCGAGCAACCTTTACAAAGTGAATTATTAACTGTAATTTTCGCCATATTTTACCTCCTATTATAACCAAACCGGCTTTACATAAAGCCGACTTTTTATTATCTCTCCCGATATCTTTAGTGGGTCTACATCTATACCTTCCATTACCGCTGTTGCGGCAACTTCAATACCGAGTTTTGCGCTTAGATTATCTAGATAATCTTTTGAATTTTCTATTATCTCTCTGGTTGTTTCAGAACCTAGATTTGTGCAGTTTATAAGACTATCTATCTTTATTCTACCTTTATTCTCAATAGCTTTAATATCGATAATACTCTCATCTATAGCGTCATCGAGGTATCTTCGCTCATTGACTACACAGTAGTATTTAACATCCGATTTCGCAAGCAGATCTCTAAAAGATCCGAGTGCTGTTGCTCCTGCATCGTCACCGCCTACATCAACAATAACCTTACCATCGAAGCCTTTTATAACTCCAAACAATTCTGGTGAAATCGCCGGAATATCTACATTTGAAGCTGCATAGGTTGGAGCTTTTATAGAAATACCCTTGCTCATAAATTCCTCTTTATGCTCAGCACTTCGAAAGTAGGGGTTTACTATATCGAGATCAACTATCACTACCTTCTTACCCTCGTTTGCAAAACGATTTGCAAGGTTTAGCGAAAAATTAGTTTTACCGCTTCCATAGTGCCCAACTATAATTGAAACTCTCTCTTCAAATGCCATATCCACCTCACAAGTATAGTATAAATAATCTGATAGGATTATTTATTGGGTATTTACAGCGGTTGCCTTAAAGCGGCGAGCTGTAAACCAATAGGATAAAGCGTTTATATTAGCGAAACTAATAGCCCTATCTTAATGCCTTGCTCTCGCCACTAGCGCAGCAAACGAACAAACGGCAAATCAATATTATACTTCTTTAAAATATAATATTGAATATCATTATATCATTTTAGCACGCTAAAATCAACATTTGACTTCTTTTTCGCAAACAAAAAACACCAACACTGTTGGTGCAATTTTGTTTAAATTTAATTATTTTGAAACTCTTGTTTTAATTTTCAATCGAAGCCTATCGCTTATCATCGCAATAAATTCAGAGTTAGTAGGCTTACCACGAAGGTTATGGATAGTATATCCGAAATAAGAATTTAGGATATCAACATCTCCTCTATCCCAAGCAACTTCAATAGCATGCCTAATTGCTCGCTCAACTCTTGAGCTTGTAGTTTTATTTATCTTTGCAATAGTTGGATATAAAATTTTTGTTACAGCAGAAATTAGCTCTTTTTCTTGCACCGTCATTGTTATTGCGTCCCGAAGATACTGATACCCCTTGATATGCGCTGGTACACCAATTTGATGCATTATTTCAGTTATTTCTCCCTCAAGAGACCCTTGAGCACTTTGTGTTGCCATATCAGAGCCACAAAGCTCCGAAATTCTCTTAAGCACCACCCTTGGGTCAAAAGGCTTATAAACGACAAAATCAGCTCCTGCCGAAATAATAGATTGCTCAAAAAAGCTGTTGCTCATTGATGTCATCGCAACAATTTTACCGCTAAATCCATTTTCACGAAGTTTTCCCGTAACTTCGATTCCGTCTTGATTTTGCATGAAAATATCGATGATTACAACATCAAAATTATTTTCTGCACAACTCTTAACGACCGCATTTCCGTCTCGTGCAATAAGTTTTATATCAAAACTCAACTCTTTTGCATTCTCTTTAATGCTTCCGCCAACCTCATCGCTATTGTCCCCAATAAGTACTTTTAAGTGGTTTGCCATTTTTTCAATCCTCCAGCATTTATGATTTCCAAATCCCCCCGCAAATCACTAATGCAAGTATACATTTCTATCACAAAATGTCAATATCTTTTACAAGTTTTGTATTTTCTCACAAGTCGCCATGTCAAAAACGGTCGATTGCAATAATTATTTCCGTCGAAAATTGTCGAAAAAAATCTATTTCTCAGTTTCGTTTTGTATCTCTATTTTTAGGTAAAACATTTATCTTTTCTTTTAAAACGGCAATCGACAGATGCCGCATAGTAAAATATCTAATGCTGTCGGTTATTTTCGATTTGTTTCGACTTTTACTATATTGCTATTAACAGTCGAGCAAAATCATAATAAATAAAAATATAGATAACAAGCAAGTTGAAAAACTAAAAATAACGAAACTAAAATGATAAATTTTAGTTTTTTTGTTTTATGTCTGTTTATATACATCCCAAGATACGCTCCGATTCCCCCCGCAAAAAATGCCGAGAGAAGAAGTGTTTTCTCAGAAATTCTGCGCATTCCCTTTCGGGCAAACTGTTTATCAAGATAAAACAGTATAAAAGAGATGATATTTAAAGAGATAATCAGATAAACTATCATAAATCACTCTCACTGTCTGTTTTTTCTTCTTTATCGTCTCTTTTTTCACAAACAGTTACCAAAAGCGCTAATATAATGATAACACTTCCAATCCACTGCACTCCCGGTATATTATCTGAAAGAAGTACAAGTCCGAAAATTATCCCGAATATCGGTTCAAAAAGCGATAACAGCGATGCAGTTAGTGCATCTGTATTTTTTATACCTATCTGAATTAATATAACCGCTCCAAAAGACGTTGTGAGCGATAGCAGCAGCGACAATAGTATAACTTCTAGGTTTATAACAAACTTAAAGTCACCTGTAGCTACTGCATAAACAACTATAGATATTGTGGCTACACAGCTTATATAAAATGCAACCTTATTTGGGGATAAAAGCGAGATACCATCTTTATCTAAATATACAATATAAACAGCATAGGCAACAGCAGATGCCACCGCAAGTAAAGCGCCAATAAAAACACTCTCACTTCCACCGCCAATGAAAAACATAAGGCCTACCACTGAAACTATCAGCGAAATACTCTTCATTCTGCTCACCTTCTCTTTGAAGATGAAAAAAAGGATTAGTGCCGCGAATAGTGGATAGGTAAAATGAAGAACCGTTGCAGTACCCACCGCTAAAAACATATATGAATTATAAAGAAGCAGAGTTGCAACAAACTGTCCGGATAGCGAAACTCGCACTATCTTTTTAAGTTCACTTTTGTTTGTTCGAAGACTCTCTTTTCTAAAAAGTGCGACAAGCGACGTTACAACTACACAAAATATATTACGATAGATAACAATCATCGTAGTTGAAACACCCGCCGCCTGCAAAGACTTAACTATAACTGGAGCAAAGCCATAAAGTATCGCTGAGAGCGATATGCAGATAATTCCAAGTTTAATATTTTTATGATACATACAAACTACTTCGCAACAAACTCAAAATCTATTTTGCCACTTAAAATGTTCGCAGAAACAACTCGTACATCAACCTCATCGCCTATCATGATCTCGCGGTTTAGGTCAAATGAGAAATATTTAGTGATAACACCTTCTTCTCGCAGTGCATCATCTTTTATTCGAACAAGACCCTCAACGGTATTTGGAAGCTCAACATATATACCGTGTGGAGCTATACCCGATACTTCACCTGTGAAAACCTCCGAAATAAACGGCTGAATATACTCACTGCGATAAACATCATCACAACTTCTCTCAAAAACCATAGCGCGCTGCTCGCTCTCGCTGTTTTCCGTTGCTATCGAATCTGGATTTCCTTTTATTTTTGTTCCATCAAGTGATGCTTTTATCGCTCGGTGAACATATAAATCGGGATACCTTCTAATTGGGCTTGTGAAATGAGCATAATCTTCCATTGCAAGACCGAAATGCCCCTTAGGTTTACTCTCATATAAAGCTTTTGCCATCGTGCGAAGAACTGCAATATTTACTGCTTTATTATAGCGCTTATCTTTAGTTGACTGTAGAACCGCTTCAAGACTTGCAGGCTCTATTTCACCAAGAAGCATAGTTGGCTCTATATTAAATGCGCGCAAAAGTCCTTTTAAATTCTCTATCCTCTCAGGGTCTGGGCTTTCGTGAACACGATAGATAAACGGCAGCTCGCGGCTTTTACCGAATATTGCCGCTGCCATATTAGCTGAGAGCATAAACTCTTCGATAATCTGCTCGGAGAGCCCTCTCTCACGGCGCTTAATATCGACTACTTTATCTTCTTCGTCAAACAAACAGTAGCTCTCGCTTGTCTCAATAGAAACAGCACCTCTCGCTGCCCTTCTCTTTTTGAGCAGTTCATAAAGCTCTACCATCGGCTCAAAGCTATCGCTAACCTCTCGGTATTTAAGATCTAAATCAGGATTGCTATTTCCCAAAAGCATATCATTTATCTCGCTATATACCCCTTTAACCCTTGAGTGGATAACGCTCTTTTTAAAGACGAAATCCTCCATAGCTCCACTACTGCTAAAGGTCATTACACAAGATAGTGCAAGCCTGTCCACCTTTTCATTTAGTGAGCAGACGCCGTTTGATAGTTGTTTTGGAAGCATTGGAATAACTTTGTTTCCATAGTATACCGATGTTCCACGCTCTAGAGCTTCTATATCAAGTTCACTTCCGTATTTAACATAATGCGATACATCCGCAATATGAACTGACAGTCGATAACCATCAGCTAGTTTTTTAATTGAAATAGCATCGTCTATATCTTTTGTTGAGGCAGAGTCGATAGTGAATACCGCCTCACCTCGCAAATCACTTCGCTGTGCAACTTTTGAAGATATGCTCTTCTCTGAAACTGCTTCCGCCTCTTTTTGAACCTTTTTTGGAAACTTCACTCGGAGTCCAGACTCATCGAGCATAAAACGAACACTCATCTTTGAGCTTGTTATCACACCATAGCTCTGCAAAACATTTGCTCTGTGCTCTCGATGGCTTTTGCCTCTGCGTGAGAGCTCAAAAACAACAGTCTCTCCTGTTTTTGGAATAATTCCGCTCTTTTTATCAATCTTTATTGAAACTCCTCGACCATTACCGGTAACGATGAATTTACCGTAGTCATCTTTTGCAACAACCCCTGTAAACGGCCCGTTGTTTTCTATTTTTATTTTAGTTACTCGTCCACTATCATCATCTTCTCGCTCGTTATTTGGGCGCAATAATACAATATCACCCTCCATAGCTCCCGATAGATATACTCCCGGAATAAAGTATTCTACATCTTCCTCTGTCTTTGCAAATGCAAATGTTGCATTAGTTCGAGTAATTACACATTCGAGAAAATCAAAGAAGTCCACTAGAAAATAGCGGTTGTTTACTCGAAACACCTTTCCTTCATCAATCAGCCTATTAAGCGCTATATCTAGCTGCTTTCTCTTAACTGAAAATATTCGTGCGAGCTCATCAAATGATTCGCCACCTTTACCTTTTTTGTTTAAATGCGATATTAGTTTACTATTCATCTTTCCCCCAATTAATTCCCAAAAAACAAACCTTCGCTATAAAGCGAAGGTTTTGAAAATTACATCCAGACACTTATTGCAGAAACCACTAATGTTATGATAAACACAAGAGCTGTTAAAACTTTTGTCACACCCATTAGCTTCTGAGCGTTTGTTCTTCCACGTCCGCCGCCGAGGTATGAATCCTCACCGCCACCAACCGAACCTGAAAGTCCGCTTGTCTTTGCTTCTTGCAACAAAACCGCCGCTATTAAAATTATACAAGAGACTATAAGGATTATACCACTTACAATCTCTATTGTTCCCATTGTTTCCATTATCTTTCCTCGTTTCCCAAACTTTTATTTAAATGTTATTATGCATAGAATAATATAACATAGTTTTTATAGTTTTGCAAGTTATATCTTATTAATTTTACATCTCAAATCGAACTGCTGCATCTTCGAAAGATAGCATAGCGCCAACTGCCGGAATATTTCTAGTGACATATCTATGCGGATTTTCGATTTTAGCGTCAGCTAGATGACACACCGAAACTACAAAACTATTCTTTTTCTGTGTCATTACAGCTACACCTGCTGTGTTTTTCGTCGTCTTCTCTGCTATTTTTGAACTATTGACAACAAGCGCTCTATTTAAAACCGACATCAGTAGAAAATCACAAGGCTCGGTCTCTCTGAATGCCGAAACAAGTTTCGATGCTGTCGACATTGCATTTACAAGTTTCTTGCGCCTTGTTTTTGTCTCATAGCTTTTAAGCGTTACTTTAGCTGCCTTACCGTTTTCAAAGAAGAATATAATATTTCCTTTGAAATCATTTGTAAGTGCTGTGAAAATAAGTTTCTCCTCCGGCTCAAAACCAAGTTTTGCCGGGATAAAGTCGCCCATTAGACTCGCCTTTGTATCGTCAAATTCATTACAGAGCGCTTTATAGCAGTTCCCCATATCGGTGAAGAATAAAAGCTCGGACTTTGAGCTCACCTCAGGGAAGGTATATGCCATATAGTCGCCCTCTTTGAGCTTCTGCTCACCGCTCATACGAAGCGATTGCGGAGTTATCTTTTTAATATACCCTTCTTTTGAAACAAATATATTTACAATATAATCTGGGATATCGTCTTCTTCCTCTTCAAAAACAATATTCTCTACTGCCGCAACAACAGAGCGACGCTCGATATGATACTCATCCTTTATCCTTGTTAAATCAGCTATTATAATATCGAGAACCCTCTCCTCTTTCGCAAGGATATCTTTCAAATCAGCTATTGTGCTTTTGAGCTCTTTTATCTCATCAGTACGCTTTAAGATATACTCTTTATTGAGCTGACGAAGCCTGATATCTGCAACAAAATTCGCCTGAATTTCATCTATACCAAAAGCTATCATAAGGTTTAGCACAACCTCGCTATCCTCTTCGGTCTTTCGCACAATCTCTATGGCTTTATCTATATCAAGCAAAATTTTCGATAAACCTTTTAGTAGGTGAAGTCTCTTTGAGAGGGTGTCGAGCTCATGCTGTGTTGCATTTTTTATACAGCCCACTCGAAACTCTATCCAGTTATCGAGTATTGCTTTTATTCCGAGCACCTGCGGATTTTGCCCAATTAATATATTGAAGTTGCAACCAAAGCTATCTTCTAGTGGAGTCATTTTATAAAGCTTTTGCATCAGTTTCTCAGGGTCTACTCCGCGTTTTAAGTCGATTGCAATTTTAAGTCCCTGCAAATCAGTTTCATCGCGAATATCTGAAATTTCACGCAGTTTATTATTGCGAACGCCATCGACGATTTTGTCTATTATCGCTTCGATAGTAGTCGTGTAGGGAATTTCTAAAATCTCTATGCAGTTTGATGACTTATCATAGATATATTTCGCACGTACTTTAATGCTACCACGACCTGTATTATAAACCTCACGCATTATATTCTCATCGAAAACAATGCTACCACCGCCTGGAAAATCAGGAGCTGGTAGAGTTGTTATAATATCATGCTCACTATCTCTTATATATTTAATAGTTGTTTCGCAAATCTCGCCTAGATTAAACGGACAGATTGACGATGCCATTCCAACTGCAATTCCCATATTCGCATTTACAAGCACCGAAGGATAAGCCGCCGGTAGAAGGGTTGGCTCCTTTAGGGTGCTATCGTAGTTGTCAACAAATGTTACGGCATCTTTTTCTATACCGCCAAATATCTCAGCGCAGATAGGTTCTAGACGCACTTCTGTATATCTTGATGCGGCATACGCCATATCCCTTGAATAAATTTTACCAAAGTTACCCTTAGATAGAATATATGGATGTAGCAGTGCTTCGTTTCCACGTGCTAGTCGCACCATCGTTTCATAGATAGCGGCATCACCATGTGGATTTAGCTTCATAGTTTGACCGACTACATTCGCACTTTTAACATTTGTCTGTGAGCGCAAAAGCCCCATTTTATACATCGTATATAGCAGTTTGCGGTGAGATGGCTTAAAACCATCTATTTCAGGAATAGCACGCGAGACAATAACGCTCATAGCGTATGGCATATAGTTGTCTATTAAGGTATCGGTAATACTGCTCTCGAGCACAAGACCTGCATTTTCGATAAATGCATCGTTTATAACCGCTCTTTTTTTCGTTTCTTTTTTCTTCTTCGCCATATCTACCTCAACTCAAATCGGATAAGTCTAAAAACTTACCGCCATTTTCAAATATATACTCTTTTCTGCCAGCCAAATTGTCGCCAAGTAGCATATCAAATGTATCTCTATCTCTATCTTTATCTTTTGGCATAACACGTACAAGCCTTCTTGTTTCTGGGTTCATCGTTGTCTGCCACATCATATCTGGTTCATTCTCGCCAAGTCCTTTTGAGCGCTGAATTATAAACTTTTCACTTCCGATTAAATCTAAAATCTTCGCTTTCTCTCTCTCATCATAGGCAAAATAAGTTTTTTGTTTTGTGTTTATCTCATAGAGCGGCGACTCGGCAATATAGACAAGTCCTTCATTTATAAGGGTTGTTATCTGGAAACCATCGACATCGGCATCGGTACAAATAACAATTTTCGAGAAACGAAGCGCCTCTAAATTAAAGCTCTGTAGCGCTTTATTCTTTTTGCCTGAGAGCTCAACACCACAGCCGAGCACCTTTATAATGTCGGTTATTATATCGTTTTTAAATATCTTGTCGTACTCAGCTTTTAGACAGTTTAAAATTTTACCGCGCACCGGTATTATCGCCTGAAAATATGCATCTCTAGACAGCTTGCAAGCACCAAGTGCTGAGTCACCCTCAACTATATAAATCTCACGCTCCTGTGGATTTTTGCTTCGACAATCGATAAACTTCGATACCCTGTTTTGAATATCCATAGAGGATGATAGCGTCTTTTTAAGGTTAAGCCTTGTTTTTTCAGCATTCTCTCGACTGCGCTTATTTACAAGTACCTGATCTGCTATTTTCGCAGCCTCTTCTGGACGCTCAAGGAAATAGACCTCTAAATTATGCTTTAAGAAAGCGGTCATTGCTTCTGTTATAAATTTATTAGTTATACTCTTTTTCGTCTGATTCTCATAAGAAGTAACCGTTGAGAATGAGCTTGAAACTAAAATTAAACAATCTTCAATATCGGTAAAGTTTATCTTGCTCTCACCTTTTAGATATTTGTTATTCGCCTTAAGGTAGCTATCTATCTGCGAGATAAACGCCGAGCGAACAGCCTTTTCAGGGCTTCCGCCATGCTCTAAAAATGATGAGTTGTGATAATACTCTATTCTATTTATCTTATTTGAAAAAACAGCCGCAACATTTAGCTTAACCTTGTAGTCTTCTTTATCTTCACGATCACGTCCAACCCGCTCTGCTTGCCAAAACTGCGGCATAGCAAGAGTTTCTTCACCGGCAATTTCGTTTAGATAATCGACTATTCCATTCTCATAAAAGAAAACTTCATTGTGCTCACCCTCGCTATCGATATATGTCAGCTCAAACTTTAGCGAATTATTTACAACCGCCTGCCTTTTAAGCGTTTCACAAAACCATTCTCTCGGTATCTTTATATCGGTGAAAACTTCAAGGTCTGGCAGCCATTTAATTTTAGAACCTGTCCTTTTAAGGGGTGTATCTTTGCTATCAAAGCTTACATTCTCTCCACGCTCAAAATAAACATTATAGACTTTGCCATCGCGGCGAATTTCAGCTTCCATATATTTCGAAGCATACTGAGTAGCGCAGAGTCCAAGACCATTGAGTCCTAGCGAATACTCATAGTCAACTCCACTCTTATATTTACCACCAGCATATAGCTCACAGAAGACAAGCTCCCAGTTATATCGCTCTTCGTTTTTGTTGTAGTCAACTGGAATTCCACGTCCAAAATCCTCAATTTCAATCGATAAATCTTTATTATAGCGCACTTTAATAAGGTCACCATGACCTTCACGCGCTTCATCTATCGAGTTTGAGAGTATCTCAAAAACAGAGTGTTGGCAGCCCTCAATTCCATCTGAGCCAAACATAACACCCGGTCTTTTCCGAACTCGGTCAGCACCTTTTAGCGCTGATATACTCTCGTTTGTATAATCATTTTTCTTTTTCTTCGCCACTAAATCATCCTCATTTGTTGTTGTATCATTATTTATGGTTATAGTTTACATTTAAAACAGGTTTATGTCAAACAAAAGAGGGCTAATGCCCTCTTTTTAAAGTCGATATCATCGACATATTCTGCTTTACTTTGTATCATCTTCCGCAGAGGTTGTATCATCTGAAGTATCTTCTGCCAATTCATCTGTAGTGTTTACAGCATCTTCGCTTAAAATAGAAGCATCTTCTGCTAGAGCAGAGCTGCTTTCAATCTCAGCGTCTGGTTTTGGCAGAGTATCCGCACTATCCTCACCTGATAATTCTTCTTTAACTATCATATTTTGAAGGATATCTGAACTATCTTCACTCATGATTTTTCTGAAGGTATCTCCATCTATCTTCTCAAACTCTAAAAGAACTTCCGCAACTGCTTTTAGCTTATCGATATTCTCTTTTAAGATGTTTTTCGCTGTTTTATAAGCTTCATCGATAAACTTGCGAACCTCGGTATCTATCGAGCTTGCAATTCCCTCTGAATAGTTTCTGGATTGTGTGAAGTCTCGACCGAGGAATACCTGTTCA
>CAYJGP010000025.1:0-274 GCA_964369435.1 uncultured Oscillospiraceae bacterium
CTTCGTTGTGCTTTGTCTTTGCTAAAATCCCAAGTTTCCAAAGTTCTTCGTCAAGCTCTTTCATATAAGCTGAAACCCTTGATTTTAAGCTTCCGAAATAATGGTCATCCATCTCCTGCCCTTTAGCAGGTCTTGCTCCAAACAGTGTTCTACCACAACTTATAAGATCAGGGCGCTTTTTAAACATCTCTTTGTCAACAAGGAAATATTCCTGCTCTGGACCTACTGTTGTATTAACTCTTTTTGCAGTGTCGTTTCCAAAGAGGCGCAAAAC
>CAYJGP010000025.1:330-14314 GCA_964369435.1 uncultured Oscillospiraceae bacterium
TGTTTTTTTATCAAGTGCTTCACCGCTATATGAACAGAATGCAGTTGGAATGCATAGAGTATCGTCTTTTATAAATGCATAAGATGTTGTATCCCAAACGGTATATCCCCTTGCCTCAAATGTTGCACGAAGTCCGCCTGATGGAAAACTCGAAGCGTCAGGCTCACCTTTTATAAGCTCTTTGCCGGTAAGTTCCATTATTATACTATCTTCACCGGACGGTGAGATAAAACTATCGTGCTTCTCAGCAGTGATTCCTGTCATCGGCTGGAACCAATGGGTGAAATGGGTAGCGCTATTTTCAATAGCCCAGTTTTTCATCGCATTTGCGACTATGTTTGCTATATCTGAATCTAAATGTTTACCCATCGCCATTGTTCTTTTAAGCGATTTATAGGCATCTTTTGGAAGTCTTGCTCTCATCATCTTATCATTAAAAACTAAACTTCCGAATATGTTTGGAACATCTTTCATACTATCGTCTCCTTGAATTTATTATATTATAATAGTACTATCCCATCTGACTCGCAACCAATAACAGTCGCTTTATCCCAGTAGGATACTTGAACTTCGCCTATGTGCGCTTTTTCAAGCAATAACATACAGCATCTCGACTGTCCAATACCTCCACCCATTGTTAGTGGAAGCTCTCCTGCAAGTAGTGCTTTGTGGAACGGAAGCTCTGCCCTCTCTTCACAACCTGCTTTTGCAAGCTGCTCTGCAAGTGACTTCTCATCAACACGAATTCCCATCGAAGAAACTTCAAAAGCCATCTCGAGCACTTCGCTCCAGAAAACAATATCTCCGTTTAGCGCCCAGTCATCATAATCAGGGGCTCTGCCATCGTGCTTCTCTCCTGTTTTCAGTTTATCACCAATCTGCATTATAAATGCAGTTTTATGCTCTTTTAAGTATGCATTTTCTCTCTCTTTTGGGGTGAGCGTTGGATATAAATCAAGAAGCTCACTTGTTGTAACAAACTTAACATCCCTCGATAGCGTTGTTTTAAGCGATGGATAAACTGCTTTAATAGCTTCTTGTGTATCGCAAACAGCGTTTACAATCTTTTTTACTGTAGCCTTTAGCTCTTCAACAGTTCTTGTTTCTCTATCAATAACCTTTTCCCAGTCCCATTGATCTACATATATAGAATGGATGTTATCCATCTCTTCATCACGTCTTATAGCGTTCATATCTGTATAAAGGCCTTCGCCAACGCTAAATCCATATTTATATAGTGCCATTCTTTTCCATTTAGCAAGAGAGTGAACTATCTGAAGTTCTTCTCCTGTCTCTAAAACATCGAATGCAACTGCACGCTCGACACCGTTTAGATCGTCATTGAGACCAGTTGTCGGTAGAACAAAAAGCGGTGCTGATACTCGTGCAAGATTCAACTTCGCTGATAGATTATCCTCAAAGCTCCTCTTTACCGCTCCGATAGCTTTTTGTGTTTCATAAACCGACAGAGCCGATTTATAGCCGTCAACCTTTTTTATGATGCTCATAACATTTTTCTCCTCTCAATTTTAAAACGATCACTAGTCATTTAAAACAAAAAAAGACACTGCAAGCCTAATAGCTCACAGCGCCTTTGCTGTCTATGTTGCACAGTATAGCACAGATATATTTTCATGTCAACAACTTTTCTAAATATTTTTTTGTTGACATTTAAGCTCGGTGCAGTTATAATAATATGCGTGAACAACGGCGTTCATCATCAGGTGCTGTGTCAAAAGACACCATCGCTCTGGTTGATGACCGCTTTTTTTATTTTTTCAAACTATTGAAAATGGCAAAATTAAATACTATTATATTAATAAATACATTATTATAGAAAGGTCGCTAGATATGAACACCACAACTAAAGAAATACTAAATTTCACAGCTGAAAATGATGTAAAATTTGTAAGACTCAGTTTTTGCGATCCATTCGGCTTCCACAAAAACATTTCAATACTCAGCGAAGAGCTTGAACATGCCTTTGAGAAAGGTATAACTATAGATGGATTTGCAATAAACGGTTTTGAGAGCACCTCACAGTGCGAGCTCAAATTATTCCCAATTCCCTCAACTCTCACCGTTCTCCCTTGGAGACCAGATCCCGGCAGAGTTATTCGTTTCTACTGCGATGTTAAAACGACAGATGGAGAAAAATATGATCGCGACAGCCGATTTATCCTCCAGAAGACGCTTGAAAAAGCGGCTAAACACGGATATATCTGCAAGATTGGTTCAAATTGCGAATTTTATCTTTTTAAAACAGATGAAAACGGCGAACCTACCTATGAAACACTCGATAACGGAGGATACCTCGATATAGCTCCTCTAGATAAAGGGGAGAATATCAGAAGAGAAATCTGCCTCACTCTTGAAGAGATGGGGCTTCACCCTGAGAAATCCTATCACGAAAAGGGTCCTGGACAAAACGAGATAGATTTTAAATATAGTGATGCACTCCATTGCGCCGATAATCTTCTTACATTCAAATCGGTAGTAAAGGCAATAGCTGCAAGAAATGGTTTATTTGCCTCGTTTATGCCAAAACCGCTTGCTGATAAAGATGGTAGTGGTTTGCATATAAATTTATCGCTAAATAAAAATGGAGAGAATATATTTGCAGAAGATGCTGAGATTGCGAAGAGTTTTACTGCGGGAATTCTTCAAAAGATTGAAGAGATAACAGCTTTTCTAAATCCCAATATCAATTCATACGAGCGATTTGGAGAGATGTTTGCACCGTCTGCAATAAGTTGGTCGCAAAAAAACACGCGACAACTCATCACTATGCCAAAAGCTGATGGCGATCGAACACGAGTGACCCTTCGATCTCCAGATCCAACAGTAAACCCATATATTGCATTTGCGCTTATCATCTCAGCTGGTATTTATGGAATAGAAAACAACCTGCAGATAGATAATGATACCCAGTATGACAAAGATAAAGAGGGCAGCTATACGCAGCTACCAAGTGATTTAAAGGCAGCGCTTGATAACGCCGCTAAATCACCGTTTGTTCTCTCTGTTCTTGGTGAAAACTTTTTAGAGGATTATATAGAAAAGAAAAAAGAAGAGATTATTAGCTTTGAAAACACTTTTGATAAACACGAATTTGCAGAATGTAACTATTTCCGTCGGTTTTAAAAGCTTACTATTAATATAATAATTGGAGGTGGCGGATATCGATACTGGTTTAATTGTTTCAAGCGTTATTAAAGCAACCGAGTTTATAAAACAACAGCTGAGCGAATTTTCAGTTGAAAGGATAGTTATCGCTACATCCGTATCAGAGGCAAGACGACTTCTAAACGAGCAAGATTTCGATATAGTCATCATAAATTCACCTCTAAAGGACGAGACTGGAGAGCGTCTTTCAAGAGATATAACTTCAAAATATAAAAGTCAAGTAGCTTTGCTAGTAAATGCCGATTTTTACGACGATGTTTCGAGAAAGGTTGAAGATTTCGGGGTAATAACCGTTTCAAAGCCGATAAATAGAAACATCTTCTGGTTTTCACTAAAACTTGCAAAGGCATCACATAAAAGGCTTTCGATGATACAAAATGAGAATGCGAAGCTGATATCAAAAATTGAAGATATAAAGATAATCGACCGAGCAAAGCATCTACTTGTCTCATATCTTAACATGAGCGAAGAAGAAGCTCACAAGCACATTGAAAAGCAGGCGATGGACGGTCGAATAACCCGTCGAGCTGTCGCAGAGAGAATTCTAAAAATTTATGAAGACAGGTAATTGGTGATAAAATGAAAATTAAGTTCACAAAGATGCATGGTTGTAAAAATGATTATATTTATTTCAACACAATTAATGGTTATGCTACTGATAACCTACCCTTCCCAGACCCAACACCACTTGCAGTTAAACTATCAGATAGAAACAGTGGGATAGGCGGCGATGGTATTGTTTTAATTGCCCCATCAGATATTGCAGATGCTAAGATGCGTATGTTTAATATAGATGGTAGCGAGGGCAAAATGTGCGGAAACGCTATACGCTGTGTTGCAAAATATCTATATGATAACGATATTGTAAGAAAAACAACACTGACAATTGAAACGCTAAGCGGAATAAAAACACTTAAACTATCTATAGAAAATGACAGCGTTCAGACCGTTTGTGTCGATATGGGAGCGGCAATTTTTAGTCCGACTGATATTCCTGTAAATTTAGAAGGCAGTGCGATCGTTAATAGAGAGGTTACTATCGATTCAAAGAAGCATAAAATCACCTGTGTATCTATGGGTAATCCACACGCTGTAATTTTTGGTTTTGAAGATGTGAGTGATTTATCAGATATAGATATTATGACAGTCGGTAAATCTATTGAAAATGCACCGATTTTTCCAGACAAGACAAATGTTGAGTTTATTAAAGTTATTTCTCCCACAAAACTTCTTATGCGTGTTTGGGAGCGCGGTAGCGGTGAGACTATGGCATGCGGAACCGGTGCTTGTGCAGCCGTTTCTGCCGCAATTAAATTATCATACTGTAAAAAGGACACCGACATTGTAGTTTCACTTTTAGGTGGTGATCTTACGATTAAATATACCGATGCGAAAAAGTTTTTGATGGGGAGGTTTTCTATGACTAAATATATTTTTGTTACTGGAGGCGTTGTATCAGGTCTTGGTAAAGGGATTACAGCGGCAAGTCTTGGTAGACTTTTAAAACAGCGCGGGCTTAAAGTTGCGGCGCAAAAACTCGACCCATATATGAATGTGGACCCTGGAACTATGAGTCCATACCAGCACGGTGAGGTTTTTGTTACCGATGACGGCGCCGAAACCGACCTTGATCTTGGGCATTATGAGAGGTTTATCGATGAGGATCTCACAAAACATTCAAACTTAACTTCAGGTAGAGTTTATCACAATGTTATAGCTCGCGAGCGACAAGGTGGGTATCTTGGCAAGACCGTTCAGGTTATACCGCATATAACAAATGAAATTAAGAAGTTTATTTATGACAATGCAAAATTTAGTGAAGCCGATGTTGTTATAACTGAAATAGGCGGAACTTCAGGTGATATAGAATGTCAGCCATTTTTAGAGGCTATAAGACAGCTTTCATTAGAGGTTGGTAGTAGTAATTGTTTATTTATTCATGTAACATTTGTCCCCTACCTAAAATGGAGCGGTGAGCACAAATCAAAACCTACACAACATTCAGTAAAAGAGCTTCGTTCAATCGGCATCTCTCCAAATATTATTATTACAAGAGCAGATGAACCAATAGATAATGATACTTTAGAAAAGCTTTCTATGTTTTGCAATGTTAAAAGAGATTGCGTTATTGAGAATAAAACTATGCCACATCTATACCAAGCACCACTAATGCTTCATGAGAGAGGTCTTGACGAGATAGTTTGCAGAGAGTTAAATCTTAAAACGCAAGAATGTGACTTGACAGAATGGAAACTTGTACTACAAAAGATTGACGAGAGAACAAAAAATATAACTATTGCTATCGTTGGAAAGTATGTTCAGCTGCACGATGCGTATCTCTCAGTCTCAGAGGCGCTCAATCATGCAGGATACAGCGAAGGCGCTAATATATCGATAGAATGGATAGACAGCGAAACAGTCACAGAAGAGAGCGCCCCGAAGCTTTTTGCTAAAATCGACGGAATGATAGTTCCCGGTGGATTTGGAGACAGAGGAATCGAAGGAAAAATTACCGCTTGCAGATATGCACGTGAAAATGATATCCCGTTTCTTGGAATTTGTCTTGGTATGCAGATAGCTGTTATAGAGTTTGCTCGCAATGTTTGTAATCTTGAGAGTGCAAATTCATCAGAGTTTGATAAATATTCTATCCACCCTGTTGTCCATATAATGGAAAGTCAGATTAATATAACCGATAAGGGCGGCACAATGCGACTTGGCAGATACCCATGCAATACCATTCAAGGAACAAAGCTTCGCGATCTCTATAATTCAGAGCTAATTTATGAGCGTCATAGACATAGATTTGAATTTAACAATGCATATCGTGATATCATGACCGAAAATGGGCTCACGATAAGCGGACTTTCACCCGATGGTTCACTTGTTGAGGCGGTTGAGAACAGCAGCTGTAGATATTTTGTAGCGGCGCAGTTTCACCCTGAATTTAAGAGTAGGCCAAATAGAGCTCATCCGCTCTTTTTAGGACTTGTTCAATCAGCACTAAATGATGGAGGAGATATATGAAATTAAACGAAAACTATAAAAATCTAGAACAAAGCTATCTTTTTTCAAATATTGCAAAAAAAGTTGCTAAATACAAGGAAAATAACCAAAAAAGTGATATAATAAGACTCGGGATAGGCGATGTCACCCTTCCACTACCAAAAACATCTATAGATGCTATGCAAAAAGCAGTTGCTGAAATGTCTAGCAGTGAAACATTTAGAGGATATGGAGAAGAGCAAGGTTATAGTTTCTTGAGGGAATCCATTTCAAAACACTATCTTCTAAAGAGTGTCTCAATAGATGTTGATGAGATATTTATAAGTGATGGCGCAAAGAGCGATCTTGGAAATATCCTCGATATTTTTGATAAGGATAATATCGTAATGATCCCAAACCCTGTATACCCTGTTTATGTCGATACGAATGTTATGGCAGGCAGAGAGATTATTCTAATTGATGGAAATGAAGAGAACAATTTCCTACCAATGCCAGACCATAGCGTTCACGCCGATATTATCTATCTCTGCTCGCCAAACAACCCAACAGGTGCAGTTTACAGCAGAGAACAGCTTAAAATATGGGTTGATTACGCTTTAAAAGAAAATGCAGTTATCCTATTTGATAGTGCTTATGAAGCATTTATCACCGATAAAAGCCTACCAACATCAATCTATCAAATAGAAGGTGCTACAAGATGCGCTATAGAGTTTTGCTCGTTTTCGAAAACTGCTGGTTTCACAGGTATTAGATGTGGATATACAGTTGTACCAAAGGCTCTTGTGTCGGGAGAAAACAGTTTAAACAGCTTGTGGTTGCGCCGACAAACAACAAAGTTCAATGGTGTTTCGTATATCGTCCAGTGTGGTGCAAATGCTATTTTTAGCGAAGTCGGACGCTCTGAGGTTATGGCGAATATAAAATATTACCTCGATAATGCACAGATAATAATGGAAGCTTTTGCAAAACAGAATATATCTTTTACCGGCGGCACAAATTCACCTTATATTTGGCTTCGTTGCCCACAGGGGATAAGCAGTTGGGAGTATTTTGATCTACTGCTTACAGAATACAATATTGTAGGTACACCAGGAAGTGGGTTTGGTACCGCAGGCGAAGGCTATTTTAGACTCACAGCATTTGGCGATAGAGAAAATATTATTAAAGCTACCAATCGCCTTAAAAAATAAATGTATTAATTATGTTAGGAGAGAAGAAAAAATGAAGTACTGTACAAAATGCACAATGCCAGACACTAGACCAGGAATAGCATTTGATGAAAAAGGGGTTTGCACCGCTTGTAATCACTATGATAATAGAAAAAATGTCGATTGGGATAAGAGATTTGAGGAATTTAAAGCACTCTGTGATAAATACAGAGGTTGCAACGGTCCCGGCGGATATGACTGTGCAGTTGCAGTTTCAGGTGGTAAAGATAGTCATTTCCAGGTTTATATGCTAAAAGAAGTTATGGGCATGAACCCTATCCTATTCTCGGTTGAAGATAACTTCCCAATGACCGATGCTGGTATCCACAACCTTAAAAACATCAGCGAAACATTTGGTTGTACAATTATCAGCTGTAAACCAAATATAAAAGTTCAGAAAATTCTTATGAAGAAATTTTTTGAAAAATACGGTAAACCAACTTGGTTTGTAGACAGACTTATCTACACCTTCCCACTCCACATGGCACTTAAATTCAACACACCAATGCTCTGTTACGGCGAGAACGTAAGCTATGAGTATGGCGGTGTTACCGATGAAGAGACATACTCAGCAAAAGAGCAGATAAACAATGGTGTTGCTGTTGGTATCGATAGCTCTGAGCTTGTTGGGGATGGTGTTACCGAGAACGATTTAAGCCTAACTATCGCTCCTACTGCGGATGAGCTTGCAAAGCTTGATCCATTCTACCTCTCATATTTTGTTGAGTGGAACAGCTACAAAAACTACAACTTTGCAAAGAGCCGTGGTTTCCACGATCTAACACACGAGTGGGATAGATCTCACCACGTTGAGATGTTTGACCAGATAGACAGCAGAGCATATCTTGTTCATTCATGGTTAAAATATCCAAAATTCGGTCATGCTGCAGCTACTGACTACACCGCAAGAACAATCCGCTATGGTATGATGACAAGAGAAGAAGCAGTAAAACTTATAAATGAGCGCGATGGCGCACTCGACCCATATTGCGTTCGAGATTTCTGCGAGTTCTGCGGATACTCAGAAAGTGAGTTCTATGCTATTCTCGATAAATTCTACAATACCGATATCTTCTATAAAGATGAACTTTGCAAATGGAGACTAAAAGAGCCACTAAAATAAATTCACTTGAATACTTAAAGGTGCATGATAATCATGCACCTTTTCTATTTTTACTAGTTTATTGTGGTATATTTTTCTATTGAAAACACAGTGCAACTGATACACAGATACAAAAAGGTTGTCGATTTATCTCGACAACCTTTTTGTTTATATGGAGGGTAGGTAGATATCAATTAGTATTCGAGTAAAAACTCATCAACTTCTTTTGCACATTTAATTCCATCAGCGACCGCCCAAACAACGAGTGACTGTCCCCTTTTCATATCGCCACAACAGAACACATTGTGTTTATCAGTTTTAAAAGATTTATCAGCTTTTTTAGGTATTGAAATCCCTGCCGCTGAGTACTCTTCAAAGCCTAAAAAGCCTGCTGCAATTAATAACATATCGCAATCATACTGCTTCTCGCTATCCTTAATCTCGCAGATTTTACCATCTTTAAACTCAACCAAAACAGTTACAACCCCAGTTATAGCACCATCACTATGCAGTATTTCCTTTATAGTTGTGCTGTAAATACGTGGGTCTTCCCCAAAAACCTCAATAGCCTCTTGTTGACCATAGTCAACAAGGTTCACCTTTGGCCATTCAGGCCACGGGTTGCTCTCTTCTCGCTTATCTGGTGCTTTTGGCATCATCTCTAGCTGTAAAACAGATTTCGCCCCATGCCTTATCGCTGTTCCAATGCAGTCGTTACCGGTATCGCCACCGCCGAGCACTATAACATTTTTGCTTGCAGCGCTTATATAACTTCCATCTGCAAGAATATTATCAAGCAGGCTCTTTGTTGTGCTTGCGAGGAAATCTACAGCAAAATGAACTCCTGTAACTTCTCTGTTCGCTACTTCTAAGTCTCTTGCTTTTTTAGCGCCACATGCAAGTACAATTGCATCAAACTGCTCTTCAAGTTCTTCAAGGTGCAAGTTGTTTCCAAAATCTTTATTCGGGATAAAAACTATCCCTTCGCTCTCCATAAGCTTAATTCTGCGCATAACTATCTTTTTATCAAGTTTCATATTTGGTATTCCATACATAAGAAGCCCGCCAAATTTATCATCGCGCTCAAAAACTGTTACACTGTGACCTCGTTTATTAAGCTTATCCGCTACAGCAAGTCCTGCAGGACCTGAGCCTATTACCGCAATTTTTTTATCGCTTCGAAGTTTTGGCACTTTTGGTGTCATAAGGCCTCTTCTAAAACCTTCTTCGATAAGATAGAGCTCGTTATCGCGGATTGTTACCGCATCACCCTCCATACCGTTTATGCACGCTTTCTCACATAGTGCTGGGCAAACTCTACCTGTAAATTCTGGAAAACAGCTAGTTTTGAGAAGCCTCGCAAGGCCGTGTGAGTAGTTCCCTTCATATATTTCATCATTCCATTCAGGGATAAGGTTATTTAGCGGACAGCCGGTAATCATGCCAGATAGCTCAATGGTAACCCCACAAAAAGGCACACCGCAGTTCATGCAACGAGCACCCTGTCTCTGCCGCTCATCTTCGTTATTAATATTGTAGAATTCATCAAAGTTTTTAATCCGATCCCGTACAGATATCCGAACATTCCCTTTTCTCTCAAACTCTAAAAATCCTGTCGGTTTTCCCATATTATTACCTCCCTCTCCCTTTTAGTGAAGCTGAAAATGCTTCCATTCTTGCTTTGTCATCAGAAAGTCCGTTTTCTTTAAAACGCTCAATCCTTGCAAGCATCGCTTTATAGTCGTTTGGAACTATCTTTTTAAAACTCGGCAGATAATCACTGAAATTATCGAGTATTTCTTTTGCCTTTTTTGAATTTGTGTGGGTTAAATGGTTTTCAATTAGCTGGTGAAGCTCTTTAATATCACTACTCTCCTCCACCTCATACATTGTTACAAATTCCTTGTTAAGTTTTAGGTAGAGATCGTGTTTTATATCGAGCACATAAGCTATACCACCGCTCATTCCGGCTGCTAAGTTTTTACCAGTTTGCCCAAGTATTACAGCTCTTCCGCCAGTCATATACTCAAGACCGTGGTCACCACAACCCTCTACAACAGCAGTACATCCTGAATTTCTCACCATAAATCTCTCGCCGGCAATTCCGTTAATATAGCTCTCTCCTGCTGTGGCACCATAGAATGCAACATTTCCTATAATTATATTCTCACTAGCCGCAAATCTGCTCTCAGACGGCGGCACAACAACTAATTTACCACCAGACAAGCCTTTACCCATATAATCGTTTACATCGCCTTCAATTTTAAGTGTTAACCCTTTTGGGATAAATGCACCAAAAGACTGTCCAACGCCGCCTTTGCAGTTTACTATGAAAGTATCGTCTGGCAGAGAGTTTTTATGTTTTTTTGTTATTTCAGAGCCAAGTATTGTTCCAAGTGTTCTATTAATACTCGAAACCTCTATCTCCTCAGTCTGCCGACTGCCAGCTGCAATAGACTTTTTAAACCTCTTTAGCAGCTCTCTCTCATCGATAGTTTCACTTAGCTTAAAGTCAAATGATTTTTTGGGGTTGAATATCTTCTCATTGGAGGATGCATACTCTCTTGAAATAATTTTCGACATATCAACAAGCTCTGCACGCTTTGTAACCTTCTTCTCTTTTACCTTTATAAGAGCTGTGTTTCCAACAAGCTCGTTTACGGTGCGCACACCGAGCTTTGCCATAATCTCACGAAGCTCTTCTGCTATAAACTTCATAAAGTTTATAACATGTTCTGGTTTCCCACGAAAACGTGCACGGAGTTTTTCATTTTGTGTTGCAATTCCAACAGGACATGTGTCGAGATTACACACCCTCATCATCATACAACCCATAGAAACTAGTGGGGCTGTTGCAAAGCCAAACTCCTCAGCTCCTAGAATTGCCGCAATTGCTACATCTCGACCGCTCATAAGCTTACCATCGGTCTCAAGTACCACTCCGCTGCGCAGACCGTTTTGAATAAGGGTCTGATGCGCTTCTGCAAGACCTAGCTCCCAAGGAAGTCCTGCATCTAAAATAGAGCTTATTGGCGCAGCACCTGTTCCACCATCGTATCCTGAAATTAAAATTACCGATGCGCCCGCCTTTGCAACTCCTGCAGCTATCGTTCCAACTCCTGCTTCTGAAACAAGTTTTACTGAAATTCGCGCTGCTCGATTTGCATTTTTAAGATCATAAATAAGCTGAGCTAAATCCTCGATAGAATAGATATCGTGGTGTGGTGGTGGCGAAATAAGCGAAACACCAGGTGTTGAATGTCTTGTCTTTGCAATCCATGGATAGACTTTTCCGCCCGGCAGATGCCCACCCTCGCCAGGTTTCGCGCCTTGTGCCACCTTGATTTGTATTTCATTAGCGCTCATAAGATATTCACTCGTAACTCCAAATCTCCCTGAAGCTACCTGCTTTATCGCGCTGTTTTTTATCGTTCCAAGTCTGTCTGCCTCTTCACCGCCCTCGCCGGAGTTTGACTTTCCGCCGAGTGTGTTCATAGCTATCGCCATGCACTCATGCGCCTCTTTTGAAATAGAGCCGTATGACATAGCACCTGTTTTAAACCTTTTAACGATTTCATCAACCGACTCAACTTCATCTATTGAAATAGCTTCTCTATCATCATACGCAAAAGCTAAAAGACCACGAAGGGTATGCGGTTTATGTTCATCGTCAACCATCGCTGTATATTCTTTAAACCTACTATAGTCGCTGTTTCGAGTTGCCTGTTGCATAGCTATTATTATCGATGGATTGTAGAGATGATCCTCTTTATCTTCACCTGAACGCAGCTTCAAGAATCCTGTGCTATCGAGAGTGCCATCAATAGTGAGACCTAGTGGGTCGAATGCTGTTGCATGGCGAAATTCAACTCCCTGCTCAATCTCCAAAAGCCCTATTCCAGAAACTCTTGATACTGTGTTTGTGAAGTACTTATCTATTACCTCTTTGCTTATCCCAACAGCTTCAAATATCTGTGCCGACTGATATGACTGAAGTGCTGAGATACCCATTTTAGCCGAAACTTTAACAACACCGTGCAGTACAGCGTGGTTATAATCTTCAATTGCTCTGTATAAATCTTTATCGAGTATCTTGTTTTCTATCAAATCGGCAATACACTCATGCGCTAAATACGGATGAATTGCTCGTGCTCCATAGCCTAGTAGCGTTGAAAACTGGTGAACATCTCTTGGTTCTCCGCTCTCAAGAACTATCGAAACAGCTGTTCTTCTTTTTGTCTTGATTAGGTATTGCTCCATAGCAGAAACAGCAAGCAAAGATGGAATTGCAACATGGTTTTCATCTACACCTCTATCTGATAGAACTATGATATTTGCACCCTTTTTATATGCCTTATCGCATTTAACAAACATCTGCTCGAGTGCATTCTCAAGCGAAGTATTTTTATAATAACATAGTGAAACTGTTTTCGTGACAAACCCATCTCTATTTAGATTTTTTATCTTAATTAAGTCGGTACCTGTCAAAATTGGGTTTTGCACCTCAAGAACTGTACAGTTTTTTGCACTGTCGTTTAGCAGATTACCATCAGAGCCTATATAAACTGTTGTATCAGTCACTATCTCTTCACGAAGCGAGTCGATTGGCGGATTGGTGACTTGAGCAAAAAGCTGTTTAAAGTATCTAAAAAGAGGTTGATGCTTCTCAGATAAAACTGCAAGCGGTATATCTGTACCCATAGCTGCAGTAGCTTCAAGTCCATTTTTCGCCATCGGTAGCACTATGCTTTTAACATCTTCATAGGTATACCCAAAAACTTTATAAAGCTTATCACGCATCTGCGGCGTGTTTGTCTCAACTTTTTTATTCGGTAGCTCTATCTCTTTTAGTTTCAAAAGATTTCTATCTAGCCACTCACCATAGGGATTTGCGGTTGCATATTTATTTTTACACTCATCATCTGAGATAATTCTTCCGTTTACAGTATCGACTAGAAGCATCTTGCCTGGTTGTAAGCGTGATTTTTGCAGCACACTTTTCGGGTCGATATCTAAAACACCGACTTCTGATGATAAAATCAGAGTATTCTCATCGGTGATATAGTATCTTGAAGGGCGAAGACCGTTTCTATCGAGCACAGCTCCCATGATATCTCCATCTGAAAATAAAATAGCAGCAGGGCCGTCCCACGGCTCCATCATCGTTGCATAGTAATGAAAGAAATCCTTCTTCTCGCGGCTCATATATGGATCGTTCTTCCACGGTTCTGGTATAGTTGTCATAACCGCAAGTGGCAGATCCATCCCATTAAAATATAAAAATTCAAGGGTATTATCGAGCATAGCAGAGTCACTGCCCTCGTTATCTATAACCGGCAACACCTTGCTCATATCATCCCCTAAAAGCTCTGAGGAGAGGGTTTCTTCCCTTGCATGCATACGGTCGGCATTTCCCCTAATTGTGTTGATTTCACCGTTGTGGAGGATAACTCTATTTGGGTGGGCACGTTCCCAGCTAGGG
>CAYJGP010000025.1:14324-18588 GCA_964369435.1 uncultured Oscillospiraceae bacterium
ACCATCGCAATGGCCGATTTATAATCACTACTCTGTAAATCGAGGTAGAACTCTCGAAGCTGGTCTACTAAAAACATCCCCTTGTAAACTATCGTTCTCGATGAAAGACTTGGGATATATGTGTCGGTTGAGCTGTGCTCAAACTCACGTCTAATAACATATAGCTTTCTATCAAAATCTATACCCTTATTAATGTTTGTGGGTCTTTTAATAAAAGCTTGTTCGATAGATGGCATCTTTTCAAGTGCTTTTTCTCCGAGCACCTTCGAGTTTACTGGAACCTTTCTCCACCCTAAAAACTGCATACCCTCTTTTTCTACAATAATTTCAAACATCTTCTTTGCCTGTTTGCGACGAAGGGTGTTTTGAGGCAGAAAAAACATACCGATACCATAATCGCGCTCATCTAAAAGCTCAAAACCAAGATCTAGCTTTGAGAAGAAATTATGGGAGATTTGAAGCAGTATACCAACACCGTCGCCAACTTCACCCAGCGCATCTTTGCCCGCTCTGTGCTCAAGTTTCTCTACTATAGAGAGAGCATCACAGACAACACGATAGCTCTTTTTTCCATCGATTGAAACAACAGCACCTATTCCGCACGCATCGTGCTCATATCTCTGATCATACAACGTTCTATTACCCATTTAAATGTCCTCCAATTATCGATATTTGCAAAAAATAAAAAGCCACAAACAGGCAGATATAAAAATATCTGCTTGTTTATGACTCCATTGTCAATTAAATTATAAGATATTATAACATATAATTAGCTGCTTTTCAAGTAAAATAATCATACGCAAAATCACTTTTGAAAAGAACACAGTCATCTTCTAGATAAACTATACTATGAAAATAGTATGCGCTATATTTTCATCAGATGAGCGGTTAACATCATTCATAACCGCTCATCTATCATAAAATAGCTTAAATGCGACTTTACCACTAATAACTTCACTATAAAGCTATTTAAACTTATTTTCAAGAGCAATACTCACTTTTGCAGATTAAACTCTATAAGACATGCTCTCATACAGCAGCAGTAAATATTATATTAAACTAATGGTATACTGTTTTTTCTCTATGAGTAACTCTTTGAAATCCTCAACTTTCATCGGCTTTGCAAAATAGTACCCTTGTGCATAGTCGCATCCGATCTGCTGAAGCCATAATGCTTGCGCCGCGGTCTCAACACCCTCTGCAACAACCTTCATATCTAGGTGTTTTGCCATATTGATAACATCGGCAACAACAATTGTGCTATTACCACCTTGTTCTTTGAGGTCGAAAAACGCTTTGTCTAGTTTTAGTATATCAGCTTCAACTGCCGATAGTCTGTTAAGTGATGATACACCTGCTCCGAAATCGTCAATTGAAATTGCCAAACCAAGCTCTTTAAACCTTTTAACTGTTGAGAGGAATTCACTGGTATTTGCCTCCACTGCACTTTCTGTTAATTCAAGCTCAATCATACTGGCATTTACTTTGTAGAGCTCTAGAATGTCCGAGACACGGCTTACTATATTTTTAGATAAAACTGTGTGAGCGGATAGATTTACCGAAATACGCGGAATCTCCATTTTAAAACAGTTTGACTTAATACATTTACAAACCTCTTCTAGCACAAACAAGTCAAGATATGAGATAAATCCGTTTTCTTCAAATATAGGGATAAATTCATCTGGATATATTTTCCCTCCAAGCTTTGGTTCCCAGCGCACAAGTGCCTCAGCACCGCTTATTTTAAGTGTTTCAAAACCTATTTTAGGCTGATATTCAACTGTAAACTCACGGTCACGAAGCGCTTGCTCCATTCTGAAAGTGATATTTATTTTATTTTCGTACTGTTTGCGCATAGTGTCATCAAATGTTATAAAAGTCGTTTTGTGTTTAGACTTACCTTCAAGCCTTGCATTATCAGCCTGACCTATAAGTGATGTGATTTTCGCTTTAACATCATCGACAATAACATTTCCAAATGAAAGCGCTACTTTATACTTTTTATTTATAGTATCCTCTATTGCTGGTAAAATATCATTGTTGTATATCTGACGCATAGTTCCACCTTCATCAACACGGCGGAACACTAAAAATTGGTCGGACGTTCTTCTGGTGATTATAGCATCTGTTCCTTCAAAGACTTTCTTTAGTGCATTCGCTATCGCTATTATAACAGCTGTACCTCTGTCAGTGCTAAAGTGGGTATTGATCGTTTTAAACATATCAATATCGAACGATATTAGCTCATATTCGCAAGGTTTTGCCTTTTTAACTACTTCCTCTGCAGTCACTCTAAACTTATTTATCGTCATTAGACCAGTCATCGGGTCTGTGTTATACGACTTGAGCAAGGCTTCTTTTTTCGACATCTCCCCTTGATAATAGAGTGCTATAAATCCGACGACAATGACAAAAAATCCTATTGCAAAATAGTACCAGTTTCCCATGACAACTTCCCAAAAGCCAGATTCCATATCCGGTAGTGCGTCATTTGAATTCGTCTCAATTATTGATGCGTATTCAGCTTCTGAAACACGGTCGGTCATTACATTAAATATCGGAATATAATCATCAGCAATATCGTTATTAATAAAAAACTGCATAGGTGCTACAGTATCTGTATGTACTGTGGAAGTATTTAAATCACTAAAATATATCTCGGTATATGTAACTGCACTCTGTGTGCAAAAAACCATATCTACATTTCCTGCAGCTAACTCATCAAGTAAATTGTGCCAGTTGTTGTAGAAAACAAATTCAACTTTTGTATTTACTTCTTGAAAAGCATCAAAATCTATAGTCTGATACGGCAGTGAACCGATTTTAGGTGATTCTTCCACTATATCTCGAAGTACCGTCGTATCTAACTCTTCATTGTTTATTATTGCATACATCGGAATTTCATGAAATGTTTCAGTTGGAGTATAGTGTTCATACTCTTGTGTGCCATCACCGTATAGAGTGAGCAACAAATCAAAATCATTATGTCCTTCTTGCCCATCTTCAAGGCTGTATGGGTGGTAATTCACCTCGAAATCATAACGCTCTGCAAATACATTTAGGATATCCACCATAGCACCGTCAGGCTCACCCTCTTCATTTGTATGCGAAATAGGTGAAAAACCTGTTACATATCCTACGTCTAGTGGTCTTTGTCTTAATATATCAAGCTCTCTTTGTGTAAGACCGCGGTGAGTTATTTCAATATTTTCCGAAAGATATTTCTCTTCAAGTTCCATGAAAAAATTACCCTCGGTGTGGATAACCTCTAGATAATAATCATCTAAAATTTCCATCAATTCAGCATTTTCAAAACTTGAAATTAAATATAAATTGTAAACACCAAGATTTAATATATTATTTAATTCGTGTGAACTCGGATCTTCCGAGTAAGTTATAAATAAATCTGCAGCCTGTTCCATATAGCTTTCTGTTTCACCATAGATATATTCAACAGATATATTATTCTTTTCACAAAAAACATCAAGATTTTCGACACCGATATTTTCATCATAGACAGCAACGACTTTACCATTAATAGCTTCTGCATCCGCATAAGTTATACTCATATCCGCTGACATAAGTGCTAGATATGTTTTGCTATATGGCATTTCGGAATAAAAAACTAGTTCTCTTCTCTCGTCACTTCGAGTGTTAAAACCGCCAACGTCAACATAGCCACTTTGTACAGCTTCAATCATACTGTCAGCAATCGGTACGAACTCAAACTCAAAACCGCTGCGCTCAGAAATTTTCTCAAACACTTCATACCCATAACCTTTGTTATTTAGACTGTCAATATCAGCAATCATATCATCAAATGTAGTGTAATAACCAACCCTTATAGGCTCGCTAAAATCAAAGTTATTTAAATCTGACGTTTCACTGTTGTCAACATCGTTTGTACCATCCACTCCAGTTGCAAAAACAGTCATCATAAATAACACTATCATCAGACTAATTGCAACTGACTTTTTCATTACCCTTTTCATCTCAACATTTTCCTTTCTTGATGATCAACATTCAATATCACAAACAATATCTCTAATAAAACTATTTTTTTAAATTAACAGTAAATATTATCAAGTAGGAATATTATAGCAATCTATGCCTATTTTATCAACAAATTTCGATTAATTTCGACAAAGTATATTAAATTTCACCAAATTATGGAAATTATATTAATGCAGAATAAATAAACAAAAGGTAACTTGTAACAATTTTTTAGTAACTTGTCACTACATGTTTTAATGTTTGAGATTTA
>CAYJGP010000026.1:0-18180 GCA_964369435.1 uncultured Oscillospiraceae bacterium
CGCTATCCGCTTCTAAGGCGCTGTTGTAAAAAAGCTTGTAAATCTCGTTTTTATCAATCTCAAAACCAGTTTTCGAAAACATTTCGCTAAACAAGTTAATCCAATTATCAATATCGCTCGTTCCTGTATTGCAGTGAATCATCGCAACAGCTTCACCGCTTGGAGTTGCAACTATATCAACCTCGCGATAGTAGTTTTTAAGCTCATTTTCAAGCACTAACATTGCGAAAATGCTAGTCCCTACTGATATATTCCCTGTGCAAGCAGAAACTGCATTTGTAGCTACCATACCGGTTGCTGCATCTCCCTCTGGCGGACAAAACGGAACTCCTGCCAAAAGCTCACCTGCCGGGTCGAGCAGTCGCGCTCCAGCATCTGTTAAATTTCCAGCATGATTACCAGCTGATAACACTTTTGGAAAGATATCGTTAAATTCATACATCAAACCCTCTTGTTGCAACAGCTTGTCAAAAGAATCCACCATATCGCTTTTATAGTCGATAGCTACATTATCTATAGGAAACATTCCAGCGGCATCTCCTACCCCTAAAACCCTCTCTCCTGTCAATAGGTAGTGGATATATCCTGAGAGGGTCGTTATATAAGCAATATCGTTTATATAATTCTCTTTATCCAAAATCGCCTGATAGAGATGAGAGACGCTAAAGCGGAGCGGAACATTATATGCAAATAGCTCTATGAGTCGCTCTGCAGCTACTGATGTATTTGTATTTTGCCAGTTGCGAAACGGGGTTAGTAGCTCGTCATTTTTATTTAAAACCAAAAAACCATGCATCATTGCCGAAATGCCTATTCCACAAAGCCTTTTTAAAGGTTTTCCTGTAATTTTTAAAACCTCTCTCGATACCTTCGCAAACACCTCTTGGACACCTTTTATTGCTTCTTCCATCGAGTAGGTGAAGTATCCATTTATAATGTTATTTCCCCATTCGAAGTTTCCTATAGCTATAACCTCTGATAATTCATCTGTTAAAACAGCTTTAATCCTTGTTGAGCCGAGTTCAATTCCCAAAAACATCTTTTTATCTTCAAAATCCATTATCGTCTCCAAAATAGTTTAATTATATAAGAAAATTATACAAAATTACACAGGTAAAATCAATAAATATAAAAGGACACTTTTTATAGCGTCCTTTTATTGTTTTATTTCATTTCAGCTAATGCTTCGCCAACATATTTTAGGTTTTTATGGCTGATATCGAATGGAAGTGAGCAGTCGGCACCGACAATAAGACCGGTTTTACCTGCTTCTTCAACTATTTTCTTTGTCTCTGCTTTAATCTCAGCCTCAGTTCCGTTATATAAAACACTATCTTTAGTGTTTGCAAATCCGCCAAGAATACAACGTCCTTTAAATATCTCTCTTCCCTCAGCAAGAGAAACACCCTCAACATTTGATGCCCAGTGAACAATTTTGCTTGGGAATTTCGCATAATATGGAACTCTGTTGCGCTTGCCTTCATAGCCACAGATATGAAGAATTGAGCAGTCGTTTATCTCATTTGCTGCCTGCATAATATGCATATCAGCTTCTGCGAAATATTTGTCATACTCTTCATCTGAGATAACATCCATATTTTGGTTTTGTAAGCAGTAGTAGATTCCATCCATACCGCCCTCTTTCATTATTGCTTCAACTTGATATATTGTCGCCTCTCCAACTCTTTTAAAAGCATCGCTCATAGCTTGTGGATTTTCTTTATAAGCCGCCATAAAAGCATCTTGTCCGTTTAAGATACGGAAAAGCATAGATGGTGAGAAAACATTATAGATGTAAACTAAATCTGTATTTGTTTCACGAATACCAGAAGCGCTCGTCGCATGAGCTCTTATATAAGGATTGTCTTTATCAATTTTAACAACCTTTGAAAAATCCGAAACGTTTTTAAAATCAACAAATCCTTCACTTGGATATCTGAAAAGACCATCGCACATAACTTTAACAAAATCTGCGTCTATCTCTTTGATAAACTCACTCTGTGCTTTTTTAAGGCCTGGGATTATGCTATCATCTTTGAGTGCATCAATAATGTACTCATCTTTGTAAAAATGGTTCCATAGAGAGAATGGTACTTTGTCAACTTCTTGACCGTTAAATGCTGCTAAACAACGTTCACGCTTTGTCATAACTTCGTCCTACTTTCTATTTTAATTTATTTTTATATACCGCTCTTCTTCGTTTGAACGATAAAGAGCTTCCAATACTTTTATAACCCAAAGACCATCTGTTGCGGATATTGGCACAGCTAAATTATCATCGATACAGCTAAAAAACGCTTCATCGATTTTAGTCTTCTCAACCTCACGCTGGCTTGGAACAAGTGGCAGATTATAGTCTGCTACTTCGCCGCTCTCAAGCTCAACCCTTACATGAGAATGCTGACCATATAGAGTTATGCTTCCTTTGCTTCCGAAAATTTTAGTCATTCTATCATTTCCGTTATGACTCTCACGGCTAGCAACAAAATTTGCAACTACTCCATTTTGATACTGCATAATCGCCATCGCTGTATCTTCACCTTCGAGAACATGGACATTTTTCCCGTTTTCATCAAGCTTTGTAAGCCTTGCAAACACCCCTTCAACATAGCTACCAAGAAGGTAGTGATGCAAATCAATACGATGGCACAGAACCTCGTTTCCTGCTCCGTTGTTCGCAGGATTTGGGTCGCATAGCGGAAGATAAAGCCCTAGATTACTTCGAATATTATATACCTGTCCGATCACTCCAGCATCTAGAAGTTCTTTTGCTTTCATATGTGGTGGATAGTATCTCTGATTGTGAGAAACCATAAACTTAACACCGGCTTTCTCAGCCGCTTCTTTTATCTTTAAAGCATCTGAAACGGTAACGCTCATCGGCTTTTCACATAGAAGATGTTTTTTTGCAGCAAGAACTTTTAATGCGTAATCGCAATGGGTTGTGGCTGGTGTTGCAATAATAACAGCATCGACCTTATCATCTGATAAAAGCTCATCGATACTTTTATATGCCTTACAATCAAATGCAACAGCATCTTTTGCGCTGTGAGAATAGTTTCTGTTATAAACACCACGAAGCTCTGCTTTTTCTGAAGCTATAATGTTTGGTATATGGCGGGCGTGCGCTATGCCGCCGCTCCCTATAATCGCTACTCTTATCATTATTTTTTGCCTTTCGAAGTTGAGCTTGATATATCACTTTTGCCCTCATCTTCAAGTTGTGCTCTGTACATCTCATACCACTCTGCACGAGTTATAGGAATACCAACACCAGTTGAGATATCGCGAAGTCTCTTTGCGTTTGTCGTGCCTATAAGCGGCTGAATTTTAGCAGGGTGACGAAGAATCCAAGCAATTGCTATAGCTGATTTCGAAACGCCTCTCTCTGCCGCCAGTCTGCCTGTAACCTCATTTAGCTTTGGATAGTTTTCATTTTCCATGAAAATACCGCCGTAGAAACCAAACTGGAATGGACTCCATGCCTGAATAGTCATGTTATTTATTCTGCTATAACTTAAAACGTCATCTCCAAGATTTGATATTGCTGCTGGAAGCAGACGAATTGTCTGTGAAGCATCAACAAGCGCAGGATTTGCAACAGAGAACTGCAGCTGGTTTATGATAAGTGGCTCTTTGATACCGGTTTTCAAAAGATCTATCTGCATTGGATTGTAGTTTGAAAGACCAAAGTGGCGAACTTTTCCGCTTGATTTAAGATGCATAAACGCTTCAGCTACTTCTTCTGGTTCAACTAAAGTATCTGGATGGTGAAGTAGGAATGTATCGAGATACTCTGTTCCAAGCCTTTTTAAACTCTCTTCTGCTGATTTAATGATATAATCTTTCGACTGATCATTATAAAGTGTTTGAACTTCATCGCGAACAAGGGTGCATTTCGATTGAATTTCAATTTTTTCACGAAGTGAATTATCTCGCAGATTTAGAATTTTTCCAAATATCTCTTCGCTTTTACCAAACCCATAGACATCTGCATGATCGAAAAATGTTATTCCGAGATCGAGCGCTTCATTTACAACAGCTGTTGCATCTTCAATAGGAACTCTGCAGATTCTCATACAGCCAAGTGCAATCGCTGAAGACTCTAAAGCACCACCTAATTTAATCCTTTCCATAGTTGCTCCTTATAAATTATTATTTTATGCATTACCAAGATACGCTTTTTTAACATCTTCATTGCTACGCAGCTCACTTGCAGGGCCGTGTAGCGTTATGCTACCTGTTTCCAAAACATATCCATAGTCGGCAACTTTAAGCGCCATATTAGCATTCTGCTCTATTAAAAGAACTGTAACCCCTTGCTTATTGATGTCTTTGATAAGCTCAAATATCATCTTAACAAGGTTTGGTGCAAGACCTAGTGAAGGCTCATCGAGAAGAAGCAGTTTTGGGTTGTTCATCATCGCACGTCCAATAGCTAGCATCTGCTGCTCACCGCCTGATAGAGTTCCCGCCTGCTGTTTTAAACGCTCGCGAAGTCTTGGGAAAAGGGTACAAACTCTATCATATCCCTCAGCTACAAGCTTCTTGTTTCCTCGAATTGTGTATGCTCCAAGACGAAGGTTTTCTTCAACTGTAAGGGATGGAAAAACCTCACGACCTTCAGGTGATAAACTCGCTCCAAGCCCTACGATTTTATGAGGAGCCATATTTGCAATGTTTACACCATCAAGCTCAATTACCGATCCTTCAGCGCACTTTAGTATACCGGTTGCCGATAAAACTGTTGTGCTCTTGCCTGCACCATTTGATCCTACAAGGGTTACGATTTTACCTTTTGGAACATCGATATCAATACCTTTAAGCGCATGGATTGCACCATAATATGTGTTTAAGTTTCTTATTTTAAGCATCGTCTTCGTCCTCCTCAATGCCGAGGTAAGCCTCGATAACTTTTGGATTATTTGCAATCTCTGCAGGCAGACCACTTGCGAGTAGTTTGCCGTAATCTAAAACATAGATTCGGTCGGAGATATTCATAACAACGCTCATATCATGTTCGATCATAAGGATTGTATACCCTTTATCACGAAGCTCTTTTATAAAGTCGAGAAGATCTTCCGATTCCTGCGGGTTCATACCTGCCGCCGGCTCATCGAGTATTAGAACCGATGTGTTTGTAGCAATTGCCCTTGCTATTTCAAGTCTTCTTTGAAGTCCGTATGCCAAGTTTTTAGCATATTCGTTTGCATATTCTGCAAGTCCGATAGACTCTAAGATGTCCATAGCTTTTTGAGCACTCTCTCGCTCAACTTCACGATATTTCGGAGTTTTGAATACCCAATCGAAGAAAGAATAACGAACATTTATGCTGTCGCCAACTAAAACATTCTCTATAACCCTCATATCTCCGAAAAGTCTTATATTTTGGAAGGTACGAGCAATGCCCGCTTTAACTATCGACTGCGGTTTATTGTTGTGGATAGCTTTACCCTCAAAGTAAATCTCTCCACTTGTAACTTCATATACACCTGTGAGAAGGTTGAACATTGTTGTTTTTCCGGCTCCATTTGGACCGATAATGCTTATTATTTCACCTTTTTCAACATGTAGCGATACATTGTCAACTGCCACAAGTCCTTTAAAAGATTTTGTTACATTTTTCATCTCGAGCAAACTCATGACTGCTCACCTCCTGTGGTTGCATCTGCTTTTCTTTTTACCCCTTTTGGTAATTTATATGGACGTGTTGAAAGTTCACCAAGTAGACCTTGTGATCTAAAACGCATCATTATAATAAGAATTAGTCCGTACACAACAAAGCGATAAAGTGATAGTGAGCGAAGAAGCTCAGGGAAACTAACGAGTAAAACAGCACCTATAATCTGCCCTTTAATGCTGCCCATACCGCCGAGGATACATATACTAACTATTAGCATTGATGTATCGAAGTTGAAGGTATTTGGATCGATATATCTATTCATCGATGCAAATATAGCACCTGCAAGTCCTGCCATACCACCTGCAATAGCAAATGCTGCAACTTTATATTTCTCAACAGAAACACCCATAAGGATTGTTGCGAGCTCATCGCTCTTAATTGCACGCAATGTACGTCCGACTTTTGATTTTTGAAGTGCAACAGAGAAACCAATAGCTAAAAGAACTGCACATAGTACAAGCAGATATAGTCCGCCGTTTACAGTTGTTAGCTTATAGCCAAAAATCTCAGGCTGTGGTATCTGCTGAACACCAAACGCTCCGTTTGTAACATCTTCCCAACTTAGAAGAATCATTCTGATAACCTCTGCAAATCCCATTGTTGTTATTGCAAGGTATGAGCCTGAAAGACGCATGGTTGTAAGTCCGAGGAGGGTACCCATCAAAGCTGAAAAAGCAACACCGCAGATAGCAGTTAGGAAAAAGCTGAGCTCAAGTTTTGTGCCGAGCAGTGCCGAAACGTATGCACCTATAGAATAGAATGCCGCATGTCCCATCGAGAGCATACCTGTCATACCGAGAATAACGTTCATGCTAAGTGCTAGAATTATATAAAGACCTATCATGATAAGTACACGGTAAGCATACTGATCAAGACCTAAGAAATAGACACCTACAAGAGCTATTAAAATAGCAATGTTTACCTGCTTTTCAAATTTATAATATAGCTCTTTTATAGTTGAATAACCTTTCTTTAAAGCTTCCATTATACCTTCACCGTCACTTTCTTGCCAAATATACCATTTGGACGGATTATAAGTACTAGGAACAGAATTATATATGCAGTCGCATCACGATAAGCGCCGCCGAGGAATGTTACCGCAAGAGCCTCTGCAACTCCAACAACAAGACCTCCGATAATAGCACCGTGCATAATTCCAATTCCACCAAGAACAGCTGCCGAGAACGCTTTAAGCGCTATCTGAACACCCATAGTTGGGTATACCGAGCCGTAGTATCCTGCTATCAGGAAAGCAGCTATTGCAGCTGAAATTCCCGATAGTGCAAATGTAAATGTTATAACATTTCGAACATTAACACCAACCAAATTCGCAGCACGAGCATTCTGCTCTGTTCCACGCATCGCAAGACCTATGCTTGTCTTTTGGATAAGCACTGTGAAAATAATTAGCATTACGCATGAAATAAGTGCGATTATTACCTGTGTTGAGTTTAGAGTTAGTCCCGCTATCTCCCATACTCCAAAATCGAATATATTATCAAACGGTTTTCTCTCACTTCCAAATACTATCATAAGTAGGTTTTGAACGACATATGAAAATCCGACTGTACTTATAAGTGCCGCTATATTTGGAGTATTCTTCGCACGAAGAGGCCCTAATATAAATCTATCAAAGCCGATATTTATTATAGCTGTAAGTACACAGGCTAAAATCAGTGCAGGTATTGCACCAAATTCAAGTGTTACGAAAAATAGCGCTATATGAGCACCTAATGCATAAATTGCACCGTGTGACATATTTACAAGACGCAGTATCCCGAATACAAGTGAATAGCCGACAGCGATTAAAGCATAGATCATACCAAGCGATAATCCGTTGATTAACTGTTGAGCTAACATTTGTTTTTCCTCCTAAATCTTTCCTTTTATAAAAACAAACTACCGGACGGCGTTTTAGCCGCCCAGTAGAATATTTATTTTATTTAATTATAGAGATGCAACAAACTCATCCCAAGGAAGTAGACCAACTTCTTCTGTCTTCTGAACAAAAGTCTCGTCAACTATTTCAAAAACAAGCATTTTCTTCTCAGCATCGCCTATTTCATCAAAAGTTATGTGGCCTGTTATGCCTTCATAATCTGTGTTGTAAAGCTCATTTTTAACAGCTTCTCTATCAGCAACTCCAGCTCTCTCGATAGCTTCGCAGATCATCATGAAGTTCTCGTATGTTTGAACAGCCATGTTGTCAGGTGCATTACCTGTTTTATCTTTGAATGTATCAACAAACGCTTTAGCTACAGGCTCTTCTGTTGATGGATCAAATCCAGCACACATCTGAACACCATTTACAGCCTCGCCGCCAAGGTTGATAAGCTCTTGTGAAAACGCTGAACCAACTGAGAAAAGTTTGATTTCAGGATCAACTGCTTTGTACTGTATTGCGAATGGTGCGAATGAAGCATACATTGTTAGAACGAAGATACCGTCAACGCCTGCCTCTGTGAATTTTGTGATGTTAGCTGAGAAATCTTCTGTTCCATCCATGATTTCTTCTTGCATAACTAGCTCAAAACCAACTTTGCCTTCAACTTCAGCATAAGCTGTCTCAAGTGCACCTAGAGCGCCCTGGCCCCAGTCATTTTTAAGAACAAGAACACCAACTTTTTCAGCGCCGCTTGCCTCAACTATCTGTAGAACAGTCTCTATCTCCTGTGAGATAAGGATGTTGTTTCTGAAGATATAGTCGCCCATTGAAGAGTAATCAGGATGTGAAGCTGAAGCTGAAAGTAGGCTTATACCGCTGTCGATATAAGTGTTTGCAGCTGTCATAGCAACACCTGATGAGAAGTGACCGCCAACTGCAACGATGCTTTCATCTGAAGCTATCATCTCAGCTATTGCGCCAACTTCCTCTTGGCTGTTTTTGTCATCATACTGAACAAGCTCAACCATCTGTCCGTCTAAAAGTCCGCCAGCTGCGTTTACTTCATCAACTGCAATTTCAGCAGCTGCAAGGAAGTTCTGACCGTACTCTGCATAGTCACCTGTCATAGGTCCTGAGAAAGCAATTTTAATTGTTTCTCCGCTAGCTCCGTCGCCTGATGCGTCGCCTGAAGCGTCGCCATCTCCGTTGCCACCGCAACCTGCAAGGGTTGATACTGCCATAATCATGGCTAAAAATAATGCTAATTTCTTTTTCATAATATGTCCTCCGTTTTTTTTATTTCAATAAGGATTATACCTTATTAAATTCTTATTTAACCTATAATATCGTGTATGATTTTGCTAAATCCATCCGCTACCCATGCGCTACGACCGATAAACAGTCCATCGATATTACTCTCTTCGATAAGTGGTTTTGAATTATCCGGATTTACACTGCCGCCATAGAGTAGCGGAATGCTATCTGCAATCTCTTTTCCATAAATATCTGTAAGAGTTTTTCTCATGTTATCGTGTCTTTCACTCGCATAAGAAACTGGTGCTGGTGTTCCGTAAACCCCAATAGACCAAACAGGCTCATAAGCTATTCGAACTCTGATTGCATCTTCGCTACTTATACCTTGAAGTCCATTTATAATCTGCCTTGAGAGAACTTCATCTGCCTCTCCTGCATCTTTCTGCTCTTTGTTTTCACCAATACAAAGCAGTGGGATTATATCGTGCTTTAATGCGGCTTTAACCTTTTTGTTTAAAAATTCATCGGTCTCACCAAAAATATGTCTTCTATCGCTGTGACCTATACAAACAGTCTCAACCCCAACTTCTTTTAGCATAATAGGAGATATCTCCCCTGTGAACTGACCTTCGTCCTCACAGTGCATATTCTGTGCACCAAGCCGTACACCTTTACCCAGAACTGCTTTAGCGGCTGCTGAGAGTGTTGTGTAGGATGGCATTACGAATAGCTCTATATCGTCTCTACTGATATCACAAGTTAGCTCGTCGAGCTTTTCCAAAAAGGAAACTGTTTCTTTTACTGTTTTAAACATCTTTGTATTTGTACCAAAGTATCGCTTCTTCTGTGGCATCAATTATCCCCTTCTTGTGTTTGTTCTTTATCGGAAATTTGCTCCCTCAACATCAATAATCGCATTTACTTTAGGTGTTGATGGTCCATCGACAAACTCAAGTGTAAGCCATTCTCGAAGTATAGTTTTTGCAAGTTCAACGCCAATAACGCGCTCTCCAAAACATAAAACATTTCCATTATTACTAAGTATCGAGCGTTGTGCTGAAAATATATCGTGTCCTACCGCCGCACGTATACCTTTACATTTATTTGCAGTCATGCACATTCCAATTCCTGTGCCGCAGATAAGAACTCCTCTTTTTTTATAATCGCTCTCGATTACCTTTTGACATAGAAGTTCTGCTGTTTCTGGATATAGCTTTGCATCAGCAGCGCTTGAAACTCCAACATCTTCTACCTTATAACCTAAATCTAAAAGCATAGCTTTAAGAGTTTCTTTCATGCTAACCGCAGCATCATCGCATCCTATTACAACCTCGCGCATTTTATCTTCTCCCATTATTAGTTTTCTTCTACAAACTCTCTCATTGAGCGGAATATTATAGCTACTGATGTTGCCCCAGCATCTTGAAATCCTATCGCTCTCTCCATAAGTGATTTTGCTCTTCCGTATTTTGCCATATAATCTTTAGTTTTCACAACGCCGTCTGCAGAAGCTTCTTCTGCCGCTTTTAGCATCTCTAGAAGTCCATCGCCTTTTGTCTTCTCCATCGCTTCAACCGCAGGGTGTAGAGCATCAACCATAGTTTTATCTCCAACCTGCGCTTTGCCGCGCTCTTGAATTACTTCAAGACTTTTTCTCATCATAGCAGCTAAATTATCAGCAGTTATCTCCTCTGTTGGTGTAGCTTCTTTAGCACCACCTAGATAAAGACTTCCAAATATAACCCCTGAAGCACCACCCATGCTCATAAGCATTGTCTTTCCGGCTAGGGTGAATATATCGTATGCGTTACCTGTGTTTTCACTCTTTAAAACTTTATCCTTTGCTTTTTTCATACCGCCAGACATTCCAATCCCATGGTCACCATCGCCTATTGCGCTGTCTATTTCGGTTAGTAGCGGTTTTGCTTCAATTATTTTATCTGCGACGTAAGCTATCATATCGCGTACATTTTGTTCGTTTAATACTGTAAGCATCTCTTAAACCTCTCTTGTATAATATGGGCTGTGGCAAGAAGCATCATAATAACCCTTTAATTCATCGGTGAGTTTCATAACTGAAATTGAATATCCACCCATCTCCATACAGGTGCAGTAGCTGTTTATATCTGCATGGTGAATCGAAACCCCATCTGCCTCTAGTAGCTGTTTTACCTTACGATACACAATGCTCATCTCCATAATAGTTGTTGAGCCAAGTCCGTTTACCAAAACAACAACTTCATCGCCATTGTTCATCTGCATATCTTTTGTCATATTGTCATACATTACCTGTGTTAGCTCATCCGCAGTAGCCATTTTAGCTCTTTGTATTCCAGGCTCTCCATGTATACCCATTCCGTATTCTATCTCGTCATCAGCGAGTGTGAATGTTGGCTTTTCAGCAGCAGGTATCTGACCTGGACTTGTTGCAACTCCGATTGTGCGAAGACCTTCACACGCTCTCTTTGTTACCTCTAATACCTCTTCAAGAGAAAGTCCTGCATCACAAGCAGCGCCCGCTATTTTTATAGCAAAAACCATTCCAGCAATACCGCGTCTATCATCAACTCTATCAGCTGGTGCCGAAACACAGTCGTCTTTTATTCTTATATGTGTAGCTTTTATCCCTTCATCTGCAAGGAACTCCTCTGCCATATCAAAGTTCATATTGTCGCCGGCATAGTTACCATATAGAAAGAGAACACCTTTTCCGCCATGCGCTGCAATCGCTGTTTCCATAATTGTTCCAGGATCTGGAGATGCAAAAACATTTCCGCAAGCTGCAGCATCTGCAAGTCCGCGACCTACAAAGCCTGCAAACATAGGATCATGTCCGCTTCCGCCACCTACAATAAGAGTTACCTTATCTTTTCTGCGTTTGTTATATAGAACACCGTTTGCATCGGGAACTTTTTCAAACATATGGCTGTGAGCAGCTATAAAGCCTTCTAACATCTCATCTACCACATCGTCAACTTGGTTTACTATTTTTTTTGACATAGAGATCTACTCCTTAACATTTTATAGAATTTTGGTGTTTTGTAATTATTTATTGTGTGAATTTTTGTTTCTGCTTTGTTTTTCTGATAGTATCACAATTTATTCAATCATTCAAGAGAATTTTTTGTTCTTTTCGCAAATTTGTGTGAGTTTTATAATTGTATTCGAACATTTTGTTGATTTTTTACAGTCAAGTCGAAATTACTTGCAATTCAAACGCACATAACTGCTTATTATTGTTGACAACCTGTTCTTTCTATGCAATAATACAAATATAATAAATCTGGAAGTATTAGTCCGATTTATCAGAATTTTTGTGTTTATTGTTAAGTTTATTAGTAATTATTTATTAAGAAGGTGACGTTTTGAAAAAAAAGATACAACGCCTATCTGCTTTGGTTGAAATTCTACAAACAAAAAAATCAGCTACAGTAAAGGAACTCGCTGAGCGTTTGGATACATCTTTCATGACAATCAGAAGGGATTTAGATGAGCTTCAAGAGCATAATATTATCATAAGAAGCCATGGAAAAGCACATTTGTGCGATAATGCCCCAACAGGTCTTTATGAAAGTATCGATAAAATATACAGTCTCGACTGGGCAAGCAGTTCAAATTTTGAAGAAAAAAAGCGCATTGCAAGCTTTGCCGCAAGTCTTATTGAGCCAAACGATACAATTATTCTCGATAACGGATCAACTACAGATCTCATCCCCGATAACATTCCAAGTGAAATGAATTTAACAGTTGCTTGCTACAATCTAAATATTCTTGTTAAAATTTCAAATCGCCCAAACACAAAAATCATTTTCGGCGGTGGATATTTCCATCCGAGTGATCAGATGTTTGAGTCGGCTGAAAATATAAAATTTTTAGAGAGCATTCGAGCACACAAGCTATTTCTTTCAGCTTCTGGTATTCATGCGACACTCGGTCTTACCTGTGCACATGATTTCGAAGTTGCTGTAAAGCAAACTGTTCTAAATTCAGCACTAACTAAAATTCTAGTCGCTGACTCGAGTAAATTTGGGGCAATAAGAACTGTTTGTTTTGAAAAACTTGATGTCGTTGATGTTATCGTAACCGATAAGGGTCTTTCACAAGATTGGATTGACCGTATTCACGAGCGAGGAATTAAGTTGTATACAGTGTAACTGTCTTTACTGTGCCATTATTGAAAGAGGTAATAAATATGGCGCTTACAAAAAAAGATATATCATCATTTAAACATATACTTCACGAAGAGCTATTAACCGCTCTTGGTTGTACTGAGCCGATAGCTATAGCATACTGTGCTGCAAAAGCTCGAGAAGTATTGGGACAGATGCCACAAAAAATCACAGTTTCATGCAGTGGAAATATAATTAAGAATGCAAAATCTGTTACCGTACCAACAACTGTTGATCTAAAAGGGATAGAGGCCGCTGCGATAATCGGCGCCGTTGGTGGCGATACCTCTCTAGGCCTTGAAGTTTTAACCTCTGTCACCCCTGATGATTTAACTACTGCAAAAGAGTTAATTGCTAAAGATATCTGCAACGTTTTGCATCTACAAACACCTGCAAAACTCCATATAATTGTCAGCTGTGAAGCAGGTGAAGAAACTGCAACCGTTGAAATACTTCATACACATACAGATATAGTTAAAACCACTAAAAATAACGCGGTCGTATTCGAGAAAGAACACGACCCCGCTGAATATAGCTCAGATGGAACCGATAGAAGCTGCCTAACACTTGCTAAAATTTATGAATTTGTTGAACTACAAGATTTTGAAGGGATAACTGATCTTCTAAATCATGCTGTTATAAGCAATATGGAGATTTCAAACGAAGGCCTTCGAAATAGTTGGGGCGCGGAAGTTGGCCAGACGATACGAGCACGCGGCGATGATGTTCGAACCCGAGCAATATCTGCGGCGGCAGCTGGTTCAGATGCTCGAATGAGCGGATGTGAACTCGGTGTTGTTATAAATTCTGGTAGCGGTAACCAAGGAATAACTGTTACTGTACCTGTTGTTGTTTACTCACAGCACCTATGCTCTAGCAGACAAAAGATGTTCCAAGCGCTTGCAATGTCAAACCTTATAAGCATCTATCTAAAAAGCAAAATTGGCAGACTATCTGCATTTTGCGGCGCTGTTAGTGCTGGATGTGCGGCGGCGTGCGGTATAGCCTACCTCGAAGATGCCACTTTTGATCTTATCTGCCAGATAATTGTAAATACCCTTGGAAATGTTGGCGGTATCGTGTGCGATGGTGCTAAAGCATCTTGTGCAGCAAAAATCGCCTCTTCTGTTGATGCAGGACTAATCGGATACGAGATGGCTCTGCGAAACAGAGGTTTTAGGGCCGGAGAAGGTCTTGTTAAAGAAACAATTGAGCACAGTATCGATAGCTTTTGTCGCATGGCGCGTGTTGGCATGGAAACAACAGACGACGAAATACTAAAAATAATGGTCGATTGCTAAATCTATATTTTAAAGTGCCACATTAAAATAATAAAATGGATGCGAATTATATATTCACATCCATTTTTTATTTTGCTATAAAGATTATCTAATTTACGATATCGCAAACCTTTTATTTATCATTTTTATATACACAGAATACATCTATTTTAAAAACACTCGCAAAACTGATTTATATTTTAGCAAGCAGCGTCACAAGGATAGTTGCCGCAATATCTGCTGCTTTCTGCTGGAACGCATCAAAAGGAACTCCTGCACCATCCTCTGCATCGTCGGACATAGCTCTTATTACTAGAACTGGTATTTTTGCAGCATCGCAACACTGAGCGATAGCAGCTGACTCCATCTCGATGCAATCTGGCGAAACTTTTCTTATAATCTCCTCTTTAACAGCGCTCTCGGTGACGAAAATATCTCCTGTTGCAGTCTTGCCGACTTTATGTTTATATTCGCTGCTGCCAATCTCTCTGATTGATTCAACGCATTTTTCAATTAGAGACTCATCACAGAAAAACTCGGTTTTATAAGGAAAATATCTATTATAAAGACTATGGTCTACATCGTGATATACAGCTGATTTCACAACGACTACATCGTATATTTTAAGATCCTTTGCCGCAGCTCCTGCAACACCGCTATTTATAATAGCATCTACACCAAAAACAGAGATAAGCGTTTGGGCATTGAGTGCTGCATTTATTTTGCCAATTGAAGAGCAAACTAAAACAACTTCCCTCCCACTTATCTTGCCACTATAATAAGTACTGCCATACTCCACTCTCTCCGACTTTTCTGTCATTTTACTAAGAAGAAGGTCAACTTCACTCTGCATAGCACCTATAATTCCAATTTTCTTAAGTCCCATTTTGCACCTCATTTAATTTCATTTATACCTTTATCTAAATATAACAGACAAACCTCTTTTCTTCAACTGTTATTGAATTATTTTTCTATCGGTGGTAAAATTAGTTAACAAATATTTTGAGGTGTTTTATGAAAATAGCTATAACAGGAGCAAACGGACAGCTTGCAACCCAGATAATAACCGATTTAAAAAGAGGACATTCAGAGATTTCTGCAATTCCAAATGAGCTTTTAAACGCAGAGATAGTTATGCTTGATCTGCCGGATTTTGATATAACGAATGAAAAATCAACTGTCGAAAGAATAGCTGAAATAAACCCTGATATCATAATAAACTGTGCTGCTGCTACAAATGTAAACGGTTGCGAGAGCGATAGAGATGGCGCTTTTTTAGTTAATGCGACCGGCGCTCGAAATATCGCTATTGCCGCAGAGGGGCGTGGCGCAAAGCTTGTTCATATAAGCACCGACTATGTTCTTTCAGGAAAAGATAATAAAGAATATGTCGAGACTGATAAAGCAGATCCTGGACAGGTTTACGGCGAGAGCAAACTCGCAGGCGAGCAGGAGGTTTTACAAAACTGTAAAAAAAGCTTTATCTTACGTGTTTCTTGGCTTTATGGATATGCCGGTAACAACTTTGTTAAAACAATAGTTAAAGCATCTAGACAGCGAGAGCTCTCGGTTGTGAACGATCAGTTTGGAAACCCTACAAATGCAGCTGATCTCTCCCACCATATTCTAAAGATAGTATCAACTGAAAAATACGGCTTATACCACTGTGCGGGTAAAGGTATTGCGAGCTGGTACGATTTTGCCTGCCTTATTGTTGAACTTTCAAAAACAGGCGGCAGCGTAAAACCTTGCACAAGTGCTGAGTACCCCTCCCCTTGTTACCGCCCTCTCTATTCGCCACTCGACTGCACAAAATACGATAATGCAGTAGGCTATGAGTTCCGAGATTGGCAGGTGGCACTCAAGGCATTTTTTGATACGATGCCGGGGGATATGATTGTTTGAGTGAGCGATATCAAATAGGACTATTTATTATATACATATATATTAGGTGGTGTATAAAAATGCGGTGTTATTGCAATGAAGAAAATTCTGTTTTCACATTTTTTGTTGAAAATGTTGAGAGTTCAAAGTTGGAAGAAGCGATTTTACATGCTGCATGGCAAAAAAACGAAAATAGTTTCTCTTTGTCATTATGGCAACCTACTGAAACAAAAGAAAAAGAGCTAATAAGTAAAAATTTTGCTCAACATGGAGAATCCATGTTTAATTCATTGGTTTTAGGATTTAATTGGCAAAAACCTTTAGACATAATAGCACAAAAATTCAACGAAAATGAAATTGAGTGGTATGTTGTAGGCAGTGTAAGTGACGTAGTTCGTGGAATCAAAATTCAACCACACGATATAGATATTGTTGTACATACAAAAGATTTTCAAAAAGCTAAAAATATTTGCTATACATCCTTTACAAACACCATTATTTCACCTTTTGTAGACAACACAGTACCACTACCTTTGCGTTATTTTGGTAGACTTTTTTTAGGTGGTGCTTTAGTTGAAATAGCATCAGATGAATCTTGGAATATGGAAAACCGACATCCAAATTATGAAAAATATACATGGAATAATCATGTTGTTTATTTGGAGTCACTATCTCTTAGATATCAGATAGAAGTTGCAAGAGATAGAAAAGAAAGGTTACAGGCATTCGAGCAATATATGAATGATAACCTAACAAAATGAACATACCTGTATAAAACCAAGCTGATGCTTTTCTTGTTGAACTATCAGCTTGTTTTTTTATGAGCGTTTTATTTTGATAGTTGATTTTGCTTTTCTAAAACTTGTGCTCTGTCATCTAAATTCTGCGCCCTGTGCCGCCCCACCGCCCGCAGCGGCAATTTTAATAATTGCCGAAGTCGAGAGAACCTCGACTAAACGCACTAAAAGTGCGTTTGCTGCGGGCGGAGCACAAAGCCTTAATACCCCTTGCAAATCCTCAGATATAAAAAGCGTCGTCCAGATCTTTGCCAAAACCTATCCTTTTTATTCTAACCCGCAATATAAACCAAAAGAGGCGTTTTGCAATGCAAAACGCCTCTTTTATAAACTAAACTTTAACTGTACCTCTGCTAAGCTTTAACTAAACTTCTTCTAAAAAAGTTTTACCCAACTGCATTTGGGCTATTCCAAACATACTTGACATAATATTCCTCAAGACAAATTATATCCTCGTCAAACATCGTCTGTGCAACATCGTGCCCTACATAAGTTAGGTGCCACGGCTCGCCCATATACCCTGTAACAAATTGATACTCGTCATAGTACCTCACGATAAAGCCATATAGATGCGCATTCGCCTCAATCCAGTCGGACTCTGGGTAATCTCCAAACCTTGTAAACTTCGCCCCTTGCGCCGAAACATCAACCGCATACCCTGTATTGTGCTCTGAATGACCTGGTCTTGCGCTATATGAGTCAACGCTCTCTTGTGTATCGTTTTCGAGATAGCTGTTATACAGTCCACGCTGATATTCAATACTTCTGTAAGTAGATACATCTGATATTACCATTCCATCTGCTACCGAAGCTTCAATTAAAAGCTCGAAATTAATAGCCGCTTCCTCTACAAGCAGTCTACCCGATGGAAGATATACAAGATTTTGTGGAACATAGTCATCTGGAAGAGCGTTATGTTTATTTACAAGTAGCGGGAAAAAGCTCGTATCTTCGATAACTGTAATATCGGTATAAGGTTCAACATCTGCATTCGCATTCACCTGCCAGACGATATCCTCAATATCGGTATCTGGGTTTTCCGCTGAAAATGCAATATATCGCTCTTCACGGCTCTCGTCGTAAAAATAAAACTGTGCATAAATGCTCTGTGGCTCTTCCGGCTCCTCTGGCTCTTCGCTACTCATGCTCTCACTCTCACTGATCGAAGAAGATGACGAAATCGAGATATCTTCATCCTCACCGCCGCCGACAGCCTCTGAATTTCTGC
>CAYJGP010000027.1:0-6429 GCA_964369435.1 uncultured Oscillospiraceae bacterium
AGCCATAGAACGTTTTGTTGTGTTGAGTTTTAGGTTTGAGATAAAATAAACCAATAAAGATATAGCAACTATAAAATAGCTAAGAAAACAGATGGATATTGTATTCAAACAAATTAGGACTTAATTTTTTTATTTTCTTATGTAAAATAAATTCAATTAAATTTCGGCATAAAAACACCCTCTAGCACAAAACCTGAGGGCGAATTTGGCGTCGAGCCTCTCGACTGAAGCGGTTGGTTATGTGGGACTTGCATGGACGAGGGCAAAAAAATCACGCCCTAAGCAAAAGCCTAAGGCGCGAATTGGATGCAGCGTCACGCTGCCTGGAGCTACTGAGGGGACTCGAACCCCTGACCTGCTCATTACGAATGAGCTGCTCTACCAACTGAGCTACAGTAGCATTAATATTAGATTAATGCAAATGACACTGTTAATTAACAAAAATAATATAAACTTTTAATAGATATATAAATGTTTTTTTAACTGTGCTATAATAAGATAGAGCAAAAAAGAAAACCTAAATAATAATGACATTTTACTTTTATTTTTTTCAGACTTTTATTATATAATTTCATTAAGATTTAGTCAATAGTGATTGATTATTTCAAAAAAAACGTTATAATAAAACTATCAATAATAAGGAATATTTAAATGAACAGAAAACAAAAACGACGAAACAAAATCGTAAGGCGATTATTTTTATTTGTCCTGACGCTTACCTTTTTAGCTATTTTAACGCTTTCGGTATTTGATATTTTAAACTTAAAGATTGTATCGGTTGAAGATGTTCCTTCATCTACTTCACAAGCAAGTTGGAGCAGTGTTGAGATAACTGTACCTGAATATGTTGAAACACCGCTATATAACGACGAGATTATGGCTGCATATATGGGAAAAGTTATTCCAGAGTGCCCCCCTGTTGATGATAGCTACTTTGCAAATGTCGCTTTTATCGGCGATAGTCTAACTGAAGGTTTTAAAAACATGCCTTTTGTGCAGGATTCTTTAATACTTGCAGAGCGAAGTGTCAATGTTACATCTATTGTCGATGAGCTAATTTATACAGACGAACAGGGCGCTGAATATACGGCTCTTCAAGCTGTTAAAAACTACAGTCCAAAGATTATTTATATAATGCTTGGGATGAACGGTATAAATTGGATGGATACCGACTATATGGTCGAGCAGTATGGACTGTTTATAGATATGCTCAAAGAAGCTGTTCCAGGCGCTTATATCATTGTTCAAGAGATGTTACCTGTAACTCGCGGTAAAGAGGCTGCAGACCCGCTGTTTTCAATCGCTAGAATTTATTCTTACAATACAAAACTCTATAATATGTGCCAAGAAAAAGGTGCGTTTTACCTTGAGAGCACAGTGGCACTGCGCGATTCTGAAGGATACCTCCCCTCAGAGGCATCCCCATACGACGGAATTCACATTACTGCTGAGTACTATGGCAAATGGTACGACTATTTAAAAACTCATGCAATAAAGGAGCTTGAATAATGAAAAAACTTAAAATACTTTTATTAATAACTGCCTTTGCGCTTTTTATATCCGCTTGTGGTAGCGACGATAGCGAAAGTTCATCAACTAGTAATTCTGACAGCTTGTCTAGTTCTAGCGAAGCATCTTCACAGTCTTCATCATCATCTTCTTCATCGGAGCCAACAACTGATACAAGCTCACAATCCGAAGAAGTATCTGTTGATTTTACATCGTATACCGAAACAGTTTCAGCTTTAAATAGCGATATTTCTTTTTTTGAAGTTGATGAAAATATAGCATCAACAAATTTAGCGTTAAACTCACTCAATGTCAATCAAATTTTTCAACTATTAGATGCTACTGGATTTGTAACCGATGAGATTGTTGTTGTTATCACTCCATCTAGTGAAGATGCAACGAAAGTTTCTGCAGCCCTTGAAATGCACGTTGCAAAACTAATTGAAGATTTCACCGAATATAATCCACAAGAAGTTCCAAAACTTGAAAGCGCAATCTATTATACCGAGGGAAATATAGCCGCTCTATTTATCGGCGATTATGCGCAGCAATATAAAGATGAGTTACTAGTATTTTTAGAAGGGGTGAGTTTATGAGTGGAGAGAGCGGAAGTATCATAGCTATAATCTTGCTAATGGGTTATTTTTACATGCGTGCAGGACGCAAAAATTATGCTTTAAACGTCTTTGCATTGGCAATTGTTCCAGCTACTTATCTAGTCGCATACTATGCAACCCCCTATATATCAAACCTTTTTAGCCTACCAGCTAACAGAATTTTTTTAGGGCTAATGCTTGGAGGGTTAATCGTCGCAACTGTACTTGCATTCAACTTCTCACGCAATATAAAATCAGATAGCAGTCGTAAACTTTTCATTATTATTATACCTGTTTTTAATTTAATTCTAACTGTTATCTACCTTATGTACACTCTGGAAATTTAATTTTTCTGTATTCATAGCGAAACAAACAAAGACCCGATAAGATAATCTTATCGGGTCTTTGTTTTATTTTAGTATATCAAGTATCATCGACATTACCTTTTCTTTATCGACCTTATAAGCAACATAAGTCTCATCTGGTTTTTCAACATAGCTTCGTCTATCAACAACAAGCTGGCCATCTGCAAAGTTACCTCCAAAATCAACATCACAAGCTTCTTTGCGTATATCAGTTATTATCGATGGATCAATTAGATATAGGATACACAAAGCATCGTGAATTGCTATATCATGGTCATTGGGGTTTTCGTTATTGCTAATCTTCAAAAGGGATATTCTGTCAACAAAATGTGTTATCAACTCGCCAAAGAAAACAGCTGGTTTATTTCCAAGAGCTATTACCTTCTGTGCATCTTCTTTTGTAAAAAGCGCTGACGTTGTTGCATCTAGAGGAAGTATAGTTATTTTGCATTTCGCCTTAATCATAATGTGGGCAGCCTCAGGGTCCATATAGAAATTCATCTCGGCGTCACTAGTTCTATTGACTCTATTCACTCCCCCGCCCATTATAACAAGCTCTTCAATATTCTTCGCTATATCAGGATCCATTCTAAGTGCCATTCCGATATTGGTAGCAGGGCCTACTGCGACAACAGTTATCGGTTCTTTTGCATCTCTGAGCGTATCGACAATATATGATACTGCATGCTGTTTTTTTGCTGTGGACACTGCTTTTGGAATAGGCAGATAGTCATCATGGATAGATACAACTTCACCGTCAACTTCCATATTAAACATTTGGATACGCACATTTTGCATACGCCCAGCAGTCATATCTTGTACCATCGGTCTTGCACAGCCAGAATAAACAGGAGTATTACTCGAAAGCAAATCAACTACTCGAAGGGTGTTTTCAACCGTATTTGCAAGTGGTTGATTGCCATGAACAACAGTCAGCGCAGTTAAGTCAATATCGTTTGATAGCTCAGCTAGAATTATCGCCATAGCATCATCAGTACCAGTATCTACATCTAGAATTATTTTTCTCATATTTTCCTCCTTTATTTTAGCGGGTTCACCCTCATAACTTGATAATTAAATCGAACTATAATTAATCATAATATCTTAAATAAACTGTTTATAACAATCTCAATCCATTTATTACAATTTCAAAAGTTATTCCAAGATAGTCAGCTGCTTTTTTACATAGCACCATACGATTTAAAAAAATCTCAAAATAATCCATAACTGGACAGATATCGGTATCAATTACTAAATCTAAAACTGCTATTTTATCCACCGCCGAAACAGTTATATTTGATTTTTTAACTGCGTAATTCACTCTATCGTGAATATCATAGGTCAAATAATCGGTATTACGCACCCTTGAGCGACGCACATCGCTTTTATCTGCAAGTATAAGCGCTGCCGCAATCGGACTTATTGGGTTCGCTGTCCCCTCGTCGTGATTTCCTATAGCGCCAATTATCATCGCTATTTCCTCAGGGTTCGCTCCAATATCACGAAGTATGGTAAACGCCATAATAGCGCCCGATTGCGCATGATCTGTTCTGTTTATAACATTTCCAATATCATGCATATACCCCGCTATTTTGCCAAGCTCAATAATGTTATTTGAATATCCAAGTTCAAGCAGAATTTCGCCTGTTTTTTCTGCACATTTTTTAACGTGCGGCATTGCATGCTCAGTATAACCAAGCTCTGATAAAACCTTATCCGCCATATCAATGTATGTTATTATCTCTTTGTTTTGCAGTATCTCTTTATAGTTCATATTAACCGCCATTTCGTATTAATAATTTACCTTATTATATCAAATTATTATAAACCTTTCAAATAACTATTATCTGTTTATTGTAAATTTAAAAGCTAACACTAGGCAAATATAATGCACCATACCCCTTGCGCTCTATACAGCAAAAGCTATATAACGCAAGGGGTACTGTTTATTTATGCTAAGACACAAACAAATTATATTTCTAATATATTTACTTCGATAGTGCAAGCATCTCTTCACTACTCATAACATGCGCTGTTGTAAGCGCTATATTTATAAGCATTGCTCTATGCATATCATCAGCTTTCATAGCGCCATATCCAAGATCTGGGAAATCTATCGTTCCAGTCATATCGGAAATAAATGCAACACCGAGCTCTCGAAATCCTGCATCTCTCGCAGTTGAAAAACAACAAGCTTCGGTGCAAACACCGGTTATTGCAACTGTTTCAATCCCAAGATTCGTAAGTAGAATATCTAGATTAGTGCCGTAAAAAGCACTATACTTATATTTATCTATTAGAATATCGCCCTCTTTTGGGGTTAGCTCTGGCACAACCTCACTGCTCGCAAGACCATCTCTGAGCGCAATCCCCTTTGCAGCAGGCTCACAGAATTTAGCGCCACTTCCCATATCTGCGCCATCTGGTCGATAGGCTGTTCTTGTATAGATAATTTTCATACCAAGCTCGCGACAACTATCGAGATATCTACTCATCTTTGGTATCATATCTTCACCCATCTTGCTATATAGTGGTGCATCCGGCCATAAAAAGTCGCCTTGCATATCAATTACCAAAACTGCACATTTCTTTGGATCAATTTTATTTAAAATCATCTTACTCTCCAGTCACTCAAGTTATAATATTTTAATGCTCTTCTATCTCGCTGTTACGCAGTATTCCTCCACCAAATGGGAATATTGTATCAATCATGTCCGCACAAAATTCTGTTGTCCCTTTAACATGCTGCAGGGCAGATGCGAATAGGCAAGGCAGTACTGTTTGCATAAGAGGGTTTAAGAACAGATACTTTGACGATGGAATATTAACAACTTTCAAAGGATCTGCAAAATCATTTTTATCGCAATCGGTGAAAACGATATATCTATAATCTTGTCGTGTAAGAACTGATGCCACCTCTTTAGCTCTTGATAGCGACTGATTTTCCTTTGTGCAGAAAAGGAACACCAAACTATCTGTTTTGCGAAGGATATAGTCAACATGTGCCCAGTCCTCAAAGTTTTCATATCTCGCAAAATCGCCAGTTGCTTCGAATATTTTAGCCTGACCAAACCATGCACTTGCAAATTCAGGTCCTGCTGATAAAAATTCGAAATATGGTGTATCGCGCCATAAAACAGCCTTTTTGTGAAGTATATCATCAAGTGCTGGTATAGCCTCGTTATAAGTATCGCAGCTATTTAGCATTTCGTTGTAGATATCATCTGCTTTATCTTTATTAGTCACACCTGTAATAGTACCTACTGATATTGCAAATGAGTAGAGCGCTGTCATTGAAGCTGCATAGGTTCTACAACCTGGTGTTCTATGCAGATCAAATGGATCTGGCACAACCGTTAGTACCTTATCGCAAGCAAGCGCTACAGGAGAATCATCATAGTGGGTTACAGCAAGTGTTGCAGCTCCGTTTTTGCGCGCTCTGTTTGCCGCCTCAACAACCCTTGAAACTTTACCCGAAAAGCTTATAACAATAACTAGTGTATCTGCACCGAGTTTTGAAGTAGTATAATGTCTTGATAAATCTATGCAGACTGGTGTATCTATCTCTTTATCTGTCAGCTTTTCAAAAGCCTCTTTTGTTGCATACGCTGCCGCAAGCGAGTCGCCGCATCCAGACATAACTATTCGCTTAAATCCGCTAAGTTCCTCTTTTGAATATAGTGATAAAGCTCTCTCTTTAATATCATTAATAATGAACTTTACCATATTTGGTGTCGACATAATTTCTTTTCTTAAGTTGTTTTCAATCATCTTTTAATCCTCTTTCTCACATAATATTCTTTTTGTTATTTCGCTGAGCTTTTCTCTATTTGAAATGGTTATTACACCATTATCTTCATTAATAATCCCCATTGAAACTGCTGAAACTATAAGTCTGTTTACTGTTCTTTGTGATGCATTTATCCTATCTGCGATATATTTCTTCGATATTGTTTCAC
>CAYJGP010000027.1:6439-17593 GCA_964369435.1 uncultured Oscillospiraceae bacterium
CTTTGTATAACTAAACAAAACAGCTCTGTCTTCGATAAATAGCTAAAGTTCATTATATAGCTGTTAAAGTTATTTAGCCTTTCATTTGAAAAGACTAGAAGTTTAATAGCAAGGTCCGGGTTTTGATAGACAAGTCTTAGAAAATCACCTCTGCTAATCAGATAAACTATACAGTCGGTTTCAGCTGCTGCCATATTATTTGCAACAGTCCCTGTAAAAGCCTCTATCTCTCCAAGAAACTCCCCTCTGCAAACCTTTAGGATAGTGAATGTTTCACCGTTTGGAAAGAGCTTATATACCTTTGCCTCCCCTTCAGCTAAAATATATACATCACTGAGTTCATCGCCTTGCAAGATAATATTTTCGCCCGCTTTATACTTTGTAGCACTAATCTCTATATCAGCAGGGCATTCACCTAAAATCTCACGCAGAAAAACTCTATCTATTTCATAACTACTAATCATCTAGCGCCTCATCTGCATTTTTACAAAAAGCTTTCATCTTATCGAAGTCTTTTGTTCTCTCGCCATTTTCAAGGTAGAGGTTTGTTTTTGTCAGCGAGTCTACACCATAAGGTCTTGTCGCCCTTATTGCATCTGCAACATTGCAAGGTCCAAGTCCACCTGCTATTATAACCTTGCAACTTGCTTTTTCCACAATCTCTGCATCTATTTTTAAATCATGGGTAGCACCAGTTGCCCCAACAAAACCCTGACCTTCAGACGCACTGTCTAGCAATAAGTAGTCGCAATACTTTGAGAGCTCAACCGCTAGCTTAACAGCCTCTTTGCCATTGCTATCGCTAACACCGACTGCATGCATAATCAAAAGATTCGGAAACTGCTTCTTTATCTCTAAAACGAACTCTTTGCTCGCTTTAAAATTCGGTGCCGCTAGATGCAAAACTTGTGGATTTACAGCCTCTACCATCTTTATAATCTCTTCTAGATTATCACTTAACGTTAAAGCTACTTTTTTCGCCTTACCATCTATTTCATCAAAAATTGCAATACTCTCCTCTATTGTTATCCTAGAGGGCGCATTTCCAAAAAGCCCTGGAACAATTCCAATATAATCGGCACCAGCCAAAACCGCATCTCTCGCTTCTTTAACAGTTCTTATACCATAAATCTGTTTAATCATTATCTCTCACCTTATATTCAGCATATTGTTTTTTTGCTATTCTACACGCTTTTTTTCTTATTTCATCTGAAAATATCGGGATAGGTCCTATCTGTGAATAGGTAAACGCCGCCGAGATTGTCGCTTTAATTCCGGCAAGCAGTAAATCATCTCCTTCACATATAGATAACATCGCTGCAGATGTTGCCGCATTTCCGCACCCTGTTGTGTCAACCACTTCTCCACCTATCGAGAATGCCTCTATATAATGTCGCTCATTTTTATTAAATACAACAAGCCCACGTTTTGACAGCCTTAGAAGAATTAGCTCGAGATTGAAAGTTTGAAGATGTGCTATAAGCTCCTCTTCTGTACAAAGGCCAAATATAGAAAGTCCTTCAGCTAGGTTAAACGATGCCATATCAACTGATTTTAGCAACTCTTCAGTTGCCTGCTTATCACTTGATTTTGTGTGGATATTATTTGGTTCCCACATAATTTTAAAATTATATTTATCGCGAAGTTTAAATGCTGTATCCCAAAAATTCATCGGCGAAAATCCCACCGGCGGCCCACAGACGCATAATCCTTTTGTGTTATCACAAATACTGTCAACCAAACTTTTATCGTCTGGTCTATATTTATCAGCATCAGACCAGTCCCCTGTTATGAAAGCTATCGTATCTGTTAGATCGCCATTCTTATCATATTTTATAGTGCAGCAAGGGGTTCTCTCCCCTTTTAATACTTCTATACCCTTTTCTGTGATATTGTTATCTGAAAACCAAGGGTTATAAAGATTATTAAAATCTTCACCCACCTTAGTTAACATAGCGCAACTGTCCGACCAGATTCGCACTCCACCATAGCTATAGATAGGGTTTCCGCCCATAAATCTATTGCTCTTTTTATCTTCATATTGCACTTCATCTACCATAGTAAGTCCCGCTGTAAGATATTCCATTTAAACCCTCCATTTATTAAAATAAATTTATCATTTCTATTTTACAGTATCTACCGCTTGCTTAAGACTTAGAAATCCGCTCCAACGGCTGTTTAAAAATTTTATTGTTGGTCCTGATGCTAGTGATGTTACAAATAAACCAAAAATTGTCCCAACTCCTATTGTGGCATCAAGTAAAAGCCCCATCAAAAAGCAAAATGCATAAAAAATAAACTGTGCTATGCTAAAAGGTTTATTTATTTTAACGCTTAGATATCTTGAAAGTCCATCAAATGCGCCTCCACCAAAATTTAGTGATATATAAAACCCTATAAAAAAACCAAGTAAAACAAGCCCTAAAATGCAAAATATCAATCCCCATAAAAAACTCTCGTTTGGTTTAATTGCTCTGATAAGAGGCTCCGATAAATCGACTGAAACCCCCATGAAAGCTATTATAAACCAAGTTGCCGCATAGATGTGCTCTTTTCCAAATATCACGAGAAATACAAGTACAACAACATTTGAAATTGTCATCCCCATACCAACTGTTGTCCCGAGCAGATTACCTACTCCTTCTCCGAGCAAAGTTGTAGGATTACTGCCAATATCTCCCACAACGATAAATGATACTGCAAAACCTATACCTACTGCTGCAATAATTGATACTATAACCTTTTTCACCCAATCACTAAAACATTCTCTTCCATAAATCAAATCTACAATATTTTTCATCATCTTCTCCGTTTCAATATTATCATTTTATCATAAAGTATAAGCTTGCACATCGGCGGTTGTCCAAGATAAAGTAAAAAAAAATTAACTGTAATTGTGCAGTTTTAACAAACAAAAACAGACCAAAATCCACCGTATAACAAGATATTTAGTTTACTTTAATACGAAAAATAAAATAAAACTACATCTCAGTTTACAAAAACTATCTTTGTTTTCTATAAATAAAAAACTGTGCCCTTACTTCTTCATAAGTTTAATCTTAGAAAATGATAAGTACACAGTCTATTTTTTGTTTTGCTTCTTTGGTTTAGTTTTCTATCGTCATAAGTGCTTTTGAAATCTGATCTGGACATGATGTTCCTTTGCCACCACAATCTATCCCCTGAAGCCTCTCGATAACAACATCTTTATCCATACCGATAAGCAAACTCATAACACCTTGCGAATATCCATCGCAGCCGTTTGATATGTTTATAGCCGCAACTTTATTATCCACAACTTCAATTTCTATTTTTCTTGCACATACGCCTCTTGGTTTAAATTCTATTTTCATTATTAATCCTCCTGTTTATATCTTAATTATAACAAAATAATATAAAAAAACAAGTATACCCACTTTTTTCTTTTCGCAAAATTTGTTATAATATTTAGTATTGAGGTGAATTATGAAAACAAAAATTGCACTACCCTATGATGAAGGGGTTTATGCACTTCCAATATCTTTAATATCTACCCATCTAAAGCTAACTTCACCAATAGCTTTTAAAGTTGCGGTATTTCTAGCATGTAATCCAAAAGAATGCTATACTAACAATGAACTATCAATAGAACTAAACCTCTCTTTAACTGAAATCGAAGAGGCTATTTTGCATCTAATTTCGGTAGGAATTGTTTCAGATACAGAAAAAGCAAATACTATACCAGTTTCAACTATTAAAGAAACCGAGTTTAAAAACGTTGTTATTAAGACTAGTCGTGAGCATAAACTCTCGCGTGCTGAAATTTCACAAAAGCTCTCTGACAGCGATGATCTTAAGTTTTTACATTCTAAGGCTGATGAAATTTTAAACAGAAATTTGACATATCATGAAATTGGCAGTTTAATAGCTATTACCGAGCAAACACTTATGCCAACTGAGGTTGTCTTATATGTTTTAAGCTACTGTAAAACACACAATAAAACCTCTATCCGCTCTATAGAAAAAGAGATTTTCAACTGGCACGATAGCGGTATTCTCACCCTAGACCGTGCAGAAAAACATCTTTTATCACTAACTCGTCAAAATGATGCCAATAAAAAAGTGCGCAAGCTGTTTGGGATAAATGACCGAAAGCTATCAGCCAAAGAGACGGCATTTATAAACGACTGGATTATAGTATCAAGGTATAGTGCTGACCTTATTCGTGAAGGATATAATCGCTCTGTCGATTCTACCGGTAAAGTTTCGTTTGCATATATAAACAGAGTTTTAAAAAACTGGGAGAAACAGGGTATAACAAACACAAAAGAGCTTGCCCGTTTAGAAAAGCCAAAGAGCGAGAAAACTCAGTCGAGTTCAATCGACTACGACTTTTTAGACAACGATTTGAAATGAGGTGCAGATAATGGCTTACGACAAAACAATATTTAATAAAGCATCTATTATTATTTCAAAGCGACGTGCAAAAAGCTTAAGTGATAACGAGATGAACAGACAAGAACTTTTCTCGAAATACCCTATCTTAAAAACTCTTGATAGCAAGCTATCTGCTGAGGGACTTCGTGTTGTGAGCGAAGCAGTTAAAGGTAATTATTTGAAAAGTTCTTATGAAGAATTTTTGGAGAAAACAGATAAGATAAAGGCAGAAATATCAACAGTTTTAGAGGAAAATGGCTTAGCAGCTGATGTTTTGCAAGATAAATTTCAATGTACAAAGTGCGAAGATACAGGTTTTTTCCAAAGCAAACTTTGCAGCTGTCTTCGAGAAGAGATGAAGCGGATACAAGCTATTGAAGTTAATAATATAAGTCCCCTTACCCTCTCGACATTTGAAAACTTCTCCCTTAATTTCTATAAAAATGAGAATCGCGATGTTATGAGTAAAAATCTAAACCACTGCAAAGAGTACTGCCAAAATTTCGAGTTCAAAAACGAAAATCTGCTTTTTGTTGGAAATACAGGACTTGGAAAAACCCATCTATCACTTGCTATTGCAAACGCAATTATCGCAAGCGGAAAAAATGTTATCTACACCAGTTGGTTAAATATTTTAACCGTTCTCGAGAGGGAAAAATTCCAAAGTTACGACAGTGAAGAAAACACACTTGATAGCCTTATCACCTGTGACCTATTAATTCTAGATGATTTAGGCGCAGAGTTTACAACTCAATTTGTCAGTGCAACACTTTATAACATTCTAAACAGCAGAATAAACTACCGCCGCCCTATTATAATTAATACGAACCTATCATTTAAAGAGCTCGGCGCACGGTATAGCGACAGAATTGTGTCTCGTATCGCTGGTAATTTTACCACCTTGCGGTTTACAGGCGAGGATATAAGAATTGCAAAGAGAAGAAACCAAGATTAGTAACGAAGAAAAAATGCACCATAAGTTTAAAACTTGTGGTGCATTTTTAAATTAAACCTTTTCTTTAATTGTACTAACAAAACCTGCGATGCTAACTACAAAAAACAGATAGAAGAATATCGATAGATCAATCATATTACCCATATAATACCCGTCAAAACTCGGAGCTGCAGATACATTAGTATAAGTCACTACACCAAGTATTGCCGATCCGAATAGTGTACCAATAGCATGTGCTGTTAATCCAATAACTTTTGAAACTTTATTATTTGTGATTTTCAGGAAAGCAAACAAACCATATAAAATAAGTAAAGCAATTGGAACAACTGCTAAAATCGTTTTGAAGAGAAACAAAATTGGATCATCCGTTTGAAATCCTGCCAGATAACTAAAATAGCTAGATGCATCAAAGATAGAAAACCCTGAAGATATATCGCTGCCTCCAAATAATGAAGACAGACTCCCCACTTGGTTAAGTAGTGGAATTGAGAACCAATTCATAAATAGTAAAACTGCATTTACAACCACAACTATCAAAGTTTGCTTATTTTGCATCGTCTTCATCGCACCCATCTGAGCTTGCATCGGGTTGTATGTACTTCCGTATTGCTGTCCTACTGGAGGTGCCCCGTTATATGTATTGCCGTATTGCTGTTCTGCCGGAGGTGCCCCGTTATATGTATTGCCGTATTGCTGTCCTGCCGGAGGTGCCCCGTTATATGGATTACCGTATTGTTGTCCGGCTTGTGTCATATTACCTTGAATTCCAGAGTTATAGAGCTGTGGATTATCTGTTATATCCCCACTACAATAAGGGCATCTATTTGGTTCTTTCATTTGATTTATAGTAAATTGGCTTTTGCAGCTTCTGCAGGCAATAAAATCATTCACGATTATATTTCTCCTTAAAATATTATTTAAACGATAAAACTAAAAAGTTTTATCGTTTTAGTCTATTAATTCTTTAACTATTTGATTATACATTTTATCATATCAAAAGTCAATTTGTATAAGCTTTCAGATATAACAAAAAGCCTACAATTTTGCAGGCTTTTGTTTTGTTTATCTTAATATTTCACACTAGTACGCAAGCTCTGGAATTGGCTCTGCTATTAGGGTATGGTTACCGTTACAGTATCCCGGTACATATGAAGGTTTATAGTATCCCATACCTGGAGCACCACAAATATCAGTCGCTAGAAGGCCTGACATCGTACAGTAAGGTGCCTGAATAAGTTCATTAGTTGTCGGGAAAGTTTTTGGTTCAAGACCCTGATGGATCTCTTCCATTACCGTTCTCCAAGCTTCTATTGAAGGATGGCTATATCTTAGGATAATTTCACCACTGCCATCTGTTCCTGGATTGTCATATCCAAACCAAGCACCACCGACATAATAAGGGGTAAGCCCTATCCACCAATGGTCGGTATTTGCAGAAGCAGTACCTGTTTTACCTGCTAGTTGCCATGTTCCAAATGCCGCTCTTCTACCAGTACCAACTCCGCCTCGTACAACACGTTGTAAAAGCTTGTTCATAACTTCAGTGGTCTGTGGGTCATATACTTGTGTTTTAACGCTATTTTGATTTAAAATAACATTTCCTCTGTAGTCAACAACTCTTGTATAGCTGTGCGGCTCGGTGTAATATCCACCGTTTCCAAACGGCATATATGCAGCTGTCATCTCAAGAAGAGAAATACCATCTGTTGGAGTTCCAAGCACAAGTGGCGCAAGGTCAATATCTGAGAATATCTGATTTCCAATCTGTTTTGAAACAACAAGTGTTGAAATTCCGAGTTTTTGGGTCATGTGATCAAACATAACCTGCGGCCCTATCAGCTCACCTAGATAAGTTGGGATAGTATTTGTTGAGCGCTGAAGAGCAAGCTCTAACGGAATATATCCAAGATAGCTCTCATAGTAGTTTATAGGCCACGGAGCAACTGTTCCATCGCTCTCTTCAAGATCTTTAACTGGATTATCATCAAGTATAGTCGACCAAGTTACAAGGTCTTGCGCAAACGCCAAAGCATAGGCGCCTATTGGTTTCATAGTAGATCCCGGTGGACGAAGCGAATCAACAGCACGATTAAGTGTTCTAGAAGCCTCTTTTTCGCCTCTACCGCCAACAACTCCGAGTATCGCGCCCTCGTAGTCCATAATTATCATAGCGCCTTCTGGCTGTACTGCAACTTCAACTTGATTGCCATTTTCATCGGTTCTCATCTCTATTTTATCTGGGAAAACCTCAAAAAACTCTTCGCTCTCATATACGCTTTCGATAACTCCTTGGATATATGGATCAAGCGTTGTGTATATTCTGTATCCACCTTGAAGAACCATATCTGAAGCTTCTGACCTAGTATAGCCATATTCTTCCATCATATCCTCAACTACTTCATCCATAACCATATCTTCAAAGTAGCTTTGAACATCACTTCTGCTAGCTTCATACTGTTCGGTTAGAAATACCATATTATCGCTCTCTTCCATAGCTGCTGCATGTTCTGCCTCAGTTATGATGCCAAGCTCAAGCATTCTATTTATGCCGTACTCACGGCGTTCTTTGTTATTTTCAGGATATGCAAACGGGTTGTGCGCCGCAGGACTCTGCGTTACAGCAAGAATTGCACAACTCTCTGCAATAGAGAGATCCGCCGCAGTTTTTCCAAAATAAGCATTTGCCGCAACTTCAACACCAACCATTGTTCCGTTCATTGGAATAGTGTTTAGGTAAGCCTCCATAACATCGTCTTTTGTAAACTTTGTTTCAAGTCGCAAAGCACTTATTATCTCATTTAGTTTACGAATATAGCCCTCAATACCACCGACTTCATTTAGACCAGTAACGTTTTTAATAACCTGCTGGGTTATGGTTGAACCACCAACTGTCTGGTCGTATATTGGAAACACTTCGTTTAAAGCAGCGATGATTGTTCTATACCAGTCAACTCCACTATGTTCATCAAAGTTTGCATCTTCAAGCGCAATAGCTGCGTCTATTAGATTTTGTGACATATCATCAATACTCACCCAAATTCTATCCGCTTCGCCTGCAATACGCATAAGTTCAATATCTTCGCCTGAATCTTCATCGGTATAATAAATTATAGTTGTGAAGCTAAGCTCTAGGCTACGCAAATCTATCTGGTCATCTTCTGCATATGTTCCAACATAAACCGCAAGTGCTGTTACCACAAGAGTACCTGCAATTATACCCAAAAGAAAAAGAGCAGCTATTGTTTTCATTATTATCTTGAAAACACTATTCTTTTTCTTCTTTTTTTTGTTTGTTTTCGGTGTTTTTTCGGGAGCAGTGGTTTTCTTTGTCGCCATGCTCTTCCTCCATTAATTAAAAATAAAATCCCTTATAGGTAGGTTTTAGTATACCATAATTATCTGTAATACACAAGATAGTAATAAAAAAGTCATAGAATAGTCATATTTAAAATACCCTTTTATCGGCCTCTTTTATAGTATTATACTAATAAAAAAATGTATTCAATATTTGGTGCGCTATTAAAACTTATGCTCTTTTAAAATACTATTTTTTATATCAAATAATTTTTCTGATAAATCAACATAGTATGTATGTGGATTTTCAAATCTTTTAACTTCATCCCAAAGGCTATCAACCTGCTCTGCACAATATGCGCGTATCTCGAGAAGCGATGGACTTGAATAAACAAGCTTCCCTCTTTTATATATAGGTACCAGCATATCTTTTGCATAAAAGTTCGAGATGGTTTTCCTCTTCCAGACAGCATTTGGGTCGAATATCTCAAATTCATATGGAAAATCGTTATCTTCATCATGACAGCAGATATAATCCGCTATTGCTTTATCTGTTTCATTTGAATAAAACCTATAGAACTTTTTAAAGCTTGGGTTTGTTATTTTGTCCATCGTCTCTGAAACCTTTATACGAGGAGTTAGAATACCATCTTCCTCTACTGCTACAAGTTTATAAACACCTCCAAAAACAGGTGTGCTTCTTGAAGTTATAAGATTCTCACCAACTCCGAATATATCGACCTGTGCATTTTGGATAATCAAATCTCTTATGATATATTCATCGAGTGAATTTGATGCCATAATCCGAACATCGCTATAACCCGCCAAATCGAGCATCTGACGCGCTTTTTTTGAGAGGTATGCAATATCACCACTATCTATTCTTATTCCAACAGGCTTTTTCCCCATGGGTTTTAGCACCTCATCAAAAACCTTTATTGCATTTGGAACACCAGACTTTACAACGTTATAGGTATCAACAAGCAATGAGCAGTTATCAGGGTAGATTTCAGCATACGCCTTAAACGCCTCATATTCATCAGAGAATAGCTGAATCCAAGAATGTGCCATTGTTCCTATTGCAGGGATATTATACAACCGCTCCGCAATAGCGCAAGATGTCCCATTTACACCGCCAATATAAGCGGCACGAGCACCAAAAATTGCAGCATCGTAGCTTTGTGCCCTTCTCGCTCCAAACTCATAAACAACCCGCCCCTTTGAAGCTCTCACTATCCTGCAAGCTTTTGTAGCTAAAAGCGACTGGTGATTAACAGTTAAAAGCATCATTGTTTCAATTAGCTGTGCTTCTATCACAGGGCCCTTAACAGTTATAATAGGTTCATTTGGAAATATAACCGTACCTTCTTTTAAGCTATAAATATCACAAGAAAACTCAAAATTTAAAAGATACTCTAAAAAAGCCTCTGAGAATATCTCTTTATTTCGCAGATATTCAATATCATCTTCTGTAAATTTCAGATTTTCAATATATTCAATTACCTGTTCAAGACCTGAATAGATTGCAAAGCCGCCATCATCTGGTATCTTGCGAAAAAACAGATCAAAAACGACTTCTGTATTGCCAAACCCCTTTTCAAGGTAGCCATTTGCCATGGTTAGCTCATAGAAATCAATAAGCATAGTTAAATTTCTTCTGTTACTTATATCCATTTAGACATCTCCTTAATTTGTAATCATTTCTCTAAAACACAGATTTGCAAAACTTGCAAAATAGTTTTTTAGCTTGATATACCACTTCATATTAAACCCAGATCATTTTTATCGCTATTCCTTATATGTTATATAATTTTTTAAAATAAGTCAAATAATATTGACAAAGATAACCTTTCTTAATATAGTTTAATAGGAGGGTTATTATTATGAGAACTATTCAAATATTCGATACCACACTGCGGGACGGTGCTCAAGGGCAGAGTGTACTCTTCACAAATGATGACAAACTTGGAATTATTGAAGCGCTAGATGAGCTGTCTGTCTCTTATATTGAAGTGGGAAATCCTGGAGCGGACAAAAAGGATTTTGATTTTATCAAGCAGGTTTCACAAAAGAAGTTAAAATATTCAAAACTTGTAGCTTTTGGCTCAACTCGCAGAAAAAACACCCATGTTTTAGATGATGATAATGTTAAAAAACTCATCGACTGTAACCTTAAAACCATCTCTATATTTGGCAAGAGTTGGGATCTACATGTCAAAGAGGTGCTAAAGACGAGCGAAAAAGAAAACCTCGATATGATATACGATACTGTTTCTCATCTCGTCGCAAACGATCGTGAAGTTTTCTATGATGCCGAGCATTTTTTCGACGGCTATAAGCAAAATCCGAAGTATGCTATAACCACTCTTGAAGCAGCATATAGGGCGGGCGCTTCACATCTTATCCTCTGCGATACAAATGGTGGTGGTTTTCCAAATGAAATATACAGTGCAACAAAAGAGGTTGTCACCTTATTCCCCGACTGTAAA
>CAYJGP010000028.1:0-3427 GCA_964369435.1 uncultured Oscillospiraceae bacterium
ATCTGAAATTGTGTAATACTGATTGTTATTATTATATACCTTCATCTTCTACCTCTTCTTTTGGCAACAGATGTGGGTATAGTTTATAGTAGATATCTCTTTTTAACTGTTCCCAATCGGGCTCTTTAAAGTATTCTACAGGCGGAAGCACTATATCGCTATTTCTATTAATCAACACAGCTACCGATAGATCATCGTGCAGAAAGCTAAAATTCTCACTTTCTAATAGCTTAATCGCTTTTTCTTTAAAAACACCAATATCTATCTTTTCTAAAACCATCTCAGCGGATAAAAAGTTTTTTATGAAACTTCGGTAAATAGGGTCAGTCGTATTTTTTAACAAAGGCGGACAAACGGTATCGAAAACACCATCTGTAAAAAGCGCTATCCCACAGAATATCCCGTCAACAATCTCAAAAGTATAGTTGCTACTATCTGCACGGAGTGGAATAACCTCATTATAACTCTCTCCCTTAGTCGCAACAGTTAGAAGATAGTATTGCCCTGTATTATCAATAGCTACAAGGCCTCCGTCCCCAATATGACCATATATAATACTCTCACCATCAAATAGCGCTACAGTTAAAGTTGTATCATAGTCACTTAAATCATTCCCGCTCTCATCGGCTATCTTCTTAATATTTTCAAGTGAGAGCAAAAATCCCTCTCGAAGAAGATTTAATAAAAGCTCTTTATCATCACTATCAAGTGCATTCTTGCAGTGGCTATAAACCGTCTCAACAGCAGTTTTAGACCCTATTTGTGATAGTTTAGCACTTCCAATTCCATCGGCGACAGCGGCAAAACAATACTTCTCACCAATACAGGTAAGAGAATAGTCCTGACAGACGGTACCGCTCTCAATGTGGCTTCTACCCACTTTAGAAAAAAAGTACCCGTCTATATTTTTATTGACCCCAATCACTTGGAACAACTCTACTTCCCTCAGGAAGGTTCTCATAGCTTACAGCCTCGCCCGGTTTCGATCTCGATTTTGCCGAAAGACTAGTTGATAGCCACTCGAAAAGACCCGCAAAATTCAGGTTCGCATCAAGCTCAATCACTCTATTTGTAAGGCTTATGAGAATATCTTTATCGTACCCTGAAACACCAACAGCCCACAGCTCAAGTTTTTTTTGTTTTTGCATCTCACAAACTCTAGTGAACGCAGCTTCATAATCATCGTTTGGTGCACCATCAGAAATCATAAAAATCCAAGGTCTGTGGTATGGGACTCCAAGCTCTTTATACTGCCCCTTACGACGCTCTAAAAGATCAATCGCTACATTTAAACCAGCACCCATAGATGTCTGTCCGTCAGCTATAATTCTCGGCACTTCCATATGTGTTATAGGGGTAAAATCTTGAATAACTTGAACATCGCTTGAAAAACCAACAACAGCAATGTCAAGCCCACGACAAAGAAGCTCATCAGCCATACATTGAGTACGGAACTGAGATACTGCACTGTTTAGAGCATCTATTGCATTACCATTCTGCATAGAAGATGAACAGTCTAGCAAAAGCACGCACGCAAGATGCTGATCGTTTGGTGATGCCGGAGAGGCACCGTTATCTGCTAAATAAACTTGTTGTTCCATAATTTACCCCTTTATATTTTATTTTTCGACTTTGATAATATAATTTTACTACTATTAATAAAGTTTTGCAACTAAATTATTCTCGATAAACCTTAGCAAGCCCTCCCTCAGAGGTTTCTTTGTATTTCGAAAAGAGATCAAGACCTGTTTCATACATAGTTTTCACAACAGCATCAAACGAAATTTTGCCAAGATCACTTAAAAATTCGCTTATAACCGCTGAGTCTATTGCACGAAGAGCAGCTACTGCATTCCTCTCAATGCAAGGTATCTGAACAAGACCATCAATAGGGTCACAGGTAAGACCTAGCTGATGCTCCATTGCAACCTCTGCTGCATATTCTATCTTCTCAATATCCATTCCCATAAGATACGCAGCTGCAGCTGATGCCATAGATGTTGCAGTGCCTATTTCAGCTTGACAGCCACATTGCGCACCACTTATAGAAGCATTGCTTTTCACGACATTTCCAATAACACCCGCAACAGCAAGTGCACGAATTATCTCTTCATCAGCTAAATTATCTCGAATCTTAATATAATACAGAACCGCAGGTAGCACACCGCAAGCTCCGCAGGTTGGAGCGGTCACAACTAGCCCTCCGCCAGCACTATGCTCAGAAGCTGCATAGGCATAAGAACAAAGTAGACGTCTATAATTAATCTTAATGTCCGCTGTATGATCAACGGAGTTATAAAGTATCTTCGCTTTACGAGGCAGCTCCAAACTCCCTGGTAGCACACCATCTGCAACAAGACCCTGTTCAATTGAAGAAAACATTGCATTTTTAATGGTTTTAAGATGCTCGAAAATATCCTCACTCTCGAAATTTAAAACAAACTGCCAAAGCGAAATATTCTTATCTATACAATACTTTTTTATCGCATTAAAGTCCTCAAAGGGGTATATTTGCAAAGCACTATCTAAAACTTCCCGTTCTTTGACTATTTTTCCCCCACCAACGCTATAGTAGGTTTGCTTTGAAACTAGATGATTATCTTTATATCCTTGAAAGACCATTGTATTTTGATGAACAAGGTCGGTTTTTTCAATATCGAAAATAATTTCACAGCGCTCCCCTAGCACATCACTAATGGCTTTATCGGTTAGATGACCTTTTCCTGTTTTAGCGAGAGAGCCGTATAGCGTTACCAAAAAACTATCAGCGTCACTATTATCTTGCAAAAATTCAAAAGCGGCTTTTGAAGGCCCCATAGTGTGACTACTTGATGGGCCGTTGCCTAGCTTATACAGCTCTTTTAATGATTCCATATTTACCTCTTCTTAAACTTCACTACTACAACTTACAAAAGAAAGAAGCATTGTAGTCTTCAAAAAAATCACACAACATTATCTTCGAGTTTTTGAAGATAGAAATCATTTGGAGTGAGTGCTGTGTTTAGTTTTGTAATTTTTTGCAAAACTTCATTTGCTTTTGCAACCCCGTTTTGCGAAATTGAATAATGGATCCACTTGCCAGACTGACTGCCTGTAACAATTCCGGATTCAACTAAAATTTTCATATGATATGATAGAGCTGATTGTTTTATATCAACAAGATCTTGCAAAACACAAGCGCACTTGTCCCCATCTTGAAGATGCTTTAAAATCTGAACTCTTTTTTCATCACATAGAGCTTTAAATACACGAACTATATCGTTATTTTCCATCATATTTTATCCACCTTTAATATAGATATTTAAATTTATTTTATGTCAATAGCTTAAATTTGTCAAATAATTGATACCAAACCAATAGATAAGCTATTAATTATAGTGCAAACAAACTACTCCCTTAAAGTTTATGAATAAAAAAGCGACAATAA
>CAYJGP010000028.1:3437-13956 GCA_964369435.1 uncultured Oscillospiraceae bacterium
CCTAATATATTTTTTTATTTTATTTTTTTATCATACTTTTTAGTTTTAGCGCTTTATCAAGGCTTCCACGCACCTTTAGTTTCCCCAAAGTGTATGCCAAAACAGGATCCAGCTTACCTTTTAGAAGTTTTTGAAGCGTTTCAAAAGAGAGGATAAATTCAGCATCACAGTCATTATAATCGTATGGCTCTAATTTTATCTCACCGTTATCTATCTCTGCATAAAATTTTCCAGCACCTTCTCCAACTATAGTGAATTGATAGACTATCCGCTCACTAAACCCACTTAAATCTAATCCAGACACAACATCTTTTGCGAAATCAAAAATCTCTTCGTAACTCATAAAAACATTCCTTTCATTTTTACTTATTTCACTTATACTGCAGCAAAATATTAATTCAGGTTATAAATATTGTTTATAGAATACTTGTTATAATTATCTGCACTTCTTATTAAATCGAGCTCTGAGAAGTTTATCATACCGTCGTTATTTAAGTCTCCATTTGCGCCAATATCGCTTAACTCTGTTGTTTTATTATAGTTGCTAGCACTACGAATCAGGTCAAGGTCTGAGAAATCAACATTTCCATCACCGTTGACATCGCCATACGGCAGTGTTATTATCTCTTCGCTACCCATGGTTACCCTTGTGTTATTTGATGAATTTAATAAATCTAGCCCCTCAATAGTTGTGTCAACGTGTTTATTAATTGAAACAACAAGTCGATAATCATCACTCTTTGGAATTTTATCCATCATAAATGATATTTCATCTGTGTTCATTATCTGCTCACGAATAACTCTATACTCACCAATAGACTCATCATAAAACTGAAGAGAAATATTTGCGTAATTTTCATTTGAATTACTGTCTGGTGCAACCGTGCCTGATATAGAAGTTTTTTCTGGATTAAAACTCGCTAGAGTATATTCAATACGCGGACCCTTAGTAGTTGCTGGAACAAACCCTTCTAAATTCTCAATATCAAGATAAATCGCCTCTCCGCCCTTTAGCATTAGTTGCCAAGTTGTTGGAGTAGTTATCCTCGGTGAAATATTATATGCAAACTCCTCACCATAAAACCCAAATGGTCCCGACATCTCTTTTGCGGCAAGCGCTATGTAGAAATTATTTGTATATGTGTATATATCGAAATTTTGATTATCAGTTTCTAAAAAATCGACGAAAACCATAGGGTATGTCACATACTGTGACATTGTCGGCAGCGCTCCCCCTGTAAATTCATCGCCTAATATTTCATCGAGATAAAATCTTTGTAGATGCTGGTAGAAATCTTTATAAACAGTCTCACCACCGCTATACTGTGTTCTTAAATATTGCGAAAACATATAGGATAGAGAATAATTATATAAACTACCTTCCCAAACTGTGAGTGAAATGCTATCAACATTATCGTTATTATTAAAATAGTTAATTCGTGATATATTTTCCTCATCTCCATAAAGCAGATGTGTTGTACTCTCAGAGAATGCCTCTTCTAAAAATATCGGCAGCTCTATCCCATACTGTCCAAGTTCCATAAATGATATTAGATGCTGAAGTTCATGAAACAGAGTTGAGTAACTCTGCTCAACTCCATTCGCCATACCTTGAGCTGAGTCAATATGAATCATATCTGTCGCATTATATGGAATCGAATCTTGAATAAATCCAGTCCATAAATCTAGAGAATAGAAGTATCCGCCGTAATATGAATTGTATCCTAATTCGTTATCATTTTCAATGTCGTAACATACTATTGCGACCTTCCCATCATTATCAGGGTCTGAAACATCTATGCCTGTGCGTGCTGTTAGCTCAGCATCCCCTAACACTTGACCATACGCATCCATCATCTCAACATACCTACTATCAAACTCTGCAGCTAAAAGATTGGCATCAGCAGTTGAAATTGGCACGTAATCAGCATTTGTAGGTACCCAAACGGTAGAATATTCGCTAATAGCTATACATTTAAAAGTTGTATATCTAAGCTTTCCAGGTTCATCTCTATCAAGATCAACTAAAAGCTGTTTCGTGCTATTTATAGAATAATTACTGCTCAAAGACTTTTCATTGATTGTTTTCATCTGAAAATATGACTTAAATTTACTATTATCTAAAAAAGGCGACTCAACAATAATTTCCTCATTGTCAACAAAAGTATTTGGGTCAATAAGTCCATTACCTTCTTCATCATATCCCATTAGCTGCTCATCAATATGCGGTATAGAATCTGTATTAAAACTCGGAATATCGAAAAGGAAATCTATTGCCTCTTCTTTTATCGTTGGTAGTGCACCTGTTGCTTGCTCAGCATAACCTGTGATTAATTCAGGACCTGTATTAACTATTACAAGATATCCGCTTCCGTCGTAGCTATTATCTGTGTCGACATTATTATAATACTTAGCTTTTGGCGAAATCGTAAAAATTATGACGAAAATAATTACAAAAAAAACTGTAACCTTACCTTTTTTCACAAAACAAGATATGTTAATCACCTCAAATTTATTTAGTAATTCATATAATTATACAATAATAAGTTATTTTAATCAATAAAACACCATTGCTAATTCTGTACAAACTTTATATAATTAAATTGGTGATTGTATGAATAAAAATAATATAGAAGTTAGAACAGTAACAACTCAGGATAAAAATATATCCTATTACTTGTCAATAAAGAAGGTTCGAAATATAAACCTTCGTATAAGTCGTGATGGGAAAATTTCAGTTAGTGCAAATAGGTATGTATCAAAGCGCGATATTGATATGTTTGTTATAAAAAATGAAGCTTTTATCGAAAAGGCAATGAACAGTTTTTTAGATGAAGAGAATAATAGCTGCAAAAACCGCAACTTCGAAACTGGAGAAATTATTACTCTATTTGGCAATCCGTATACTATAAGAGTTACACCAGACAACTCAAACTACTGTGAATTAATTGAAAACTTTATTGTTATGCATATAAACCCTGAACTGAACAGAGATAAACGAGCTTTGATTTTCTATAAATTTATCGACTCTCTACTAATTGATACTGTTCATGCTATATCAGCAAAATACTATCCTATGCTTTCAAGTTTCAATACAGCTCCTCCTAAATTCAGAGTACGTGATATGCGCTCACGATACGGCTCCTGCAAGAAAAGCACTGGAGATATAACCGTTAACAGACAGATACTAGCGGCACCAATCTCTGCTATTCGCTATCTTGTCTGCCATGAGCTATCCCATCTTGTTATACCAAACCATAGCAAAGATTTCTATAATGTTCTATCATATATCTACCCTGACTATAAAAGCGGCAGGATATTACTGCGAAAAGCAGCGAATGGATCATTATAAAAAAGACTAAAAAGGACAGCACCGTTGTGGTGTTGTCCTTTTTTATCAGCGTTATTTGTGATGTTTAATTTCTATATACCTAATTGGTTATAAGCTATCGTTTTACACGCTTTCTAGTACCTTTCTTTGATTGTATAGCATAAAGAGTTGGCACTATTACAAGGGTTAGGAAAGTTGAGAAGAGCAGTCCGAACAGTAGTACAGATGCCATTGGTGCTGTCATTGAGTCACCTGAAATTATTAGTGGAACAAGACCTATGCAGGTAGTGATACTTGATAGCATAATTGGACGAAACCTTTTATCAACTGCTGCTTGACACGCATCAACCAAGCTACTCCCAGCCCTTATCTGCGCATCCATTACTTCAATTAGTAGTATACTGTTATTTACCACAATTCCAAAAAGCGTTACAAGTCCTAGCAATGCCATAGCCTGAATGTCCATATCAAAAATCCAAAGTCCAAAACCACTACCGATGAAACTTAGCGGAATGCTCACAAGTATTATTAAAGGTTTTTTCATACTCTTAAACTGTATAAGCAGAATTAAATAGATTACGATTACCGCAAAAAGCGCTGCTATTCCAAGTGAAGATATGAGACCTAGCATATTACTAACTTCGCCTTTACTCTCAATTTTAATTCCTTCGGTATCAAGAGTATCTATATAACTCCACAGGTCGTTTTCTATATATAGAGCGTTGTATCCATCTAAAACATCAGCAAGTACCGAAATGGTATCTTCACCGTTATAGTGATTAATCTGCAAGATTGCATCTTCAGTTTCAATTGTTGCAAGTTCCGATAGAGGAATAGCTACTCCTGCTGAATTTGTGATATACAGATTTTGCAAATTATTATAACTTTCGATATCACCTTTGACTATTATATCAGTATTTTCCGCATCTATATAAATCTCACCAACTTTTGCACCCATAATGGTTGTATTTAATTGTTTTAAAAGATCATACCTTGTCAGTCCGTTTAGAGAAACCGCTGTATCATCTATTTCGATATAGCTCTGCACCCTCGCTTCTACCCTATCATCTCGTACCCTTTGGGTTCCATCAATCGTTGAAAGCTCTGCCTTTAAGCTATCTGCAAGGGCTAGCAGCTCTTCATAATTATCTCCTGATATTTCAAAGGCGATATCGGCATCACTCGGCAAAGAGTATTCAAGCTGGCGCACTTCAAAAGAAGCACCTTCTATCTCCTGCTCAAGCCGACTTTCAATCCCATTTGTTATTGCATCAATGCCCCCAAGCTCATCTATCCTATCGCTATCGAGTTGCAGCATATATTGCCCTGCATTTTCAAGCTCTGGTGTCGGCACTGCTGTTAAAAAGAAACTCGGCAACCCTTTTCCAATCCCATAGCTATAATTATCAACGCCATCTGTCTCTTCGATTATTTTATTCATCTCTAAGGATATTTCTTCTGCACTCTCAAGGCTTATCTCATCAGCATAAAAATCTATATAGATTGTCGGCTTATCTGCGGATGGGAAAAACTGCATTCCAAGCTGTAAAACAAGCAAAGCTGCAATCGCAAGTGAAAGAAACATAGCTATTATAGCGCCTGCTTTGAATCGAAGAGATACTGATAGTAATTTTTTAAATATTCGCTTTAATATAGACTCCTTTATTGCCCGCTCTTTTTTCTCTGGAACAAAAAACATTATTGTTAAAAGTGGTGTTATACATATAGCTACAATATAGCTAGCTATAAGCGCTGTTATAACAACCGTTGGGATAGAGCCTGCTACCTTGCCAACAACACCTGGTACAAAGTATATTATTGAAAATGTAACTATAGTTGTAAGGGTTGATGTGAAAATAGGTACTGCCGTCTCACGAAGTGCCATCTTCGCTGCCGTTATATTATCCTCACCTTTATTTAGATGAAACTGCACAGCCTCGCTTATAACTATCGCATTATCAACTAGTATGCCAAGAGAAATAATTAGTGCTGCTATCGAAATAAAATGAAACTGTTCACCTATAAGATACATAACAATAAATGTTGATAATATCGATAATGGAAGTGCTACCGAAACAACAATTCCATTGCGCAGATGAACCCCTATCATAACAACTGCAACAATAAGCAGAATACTCTGCAATAGATTTAAAACAAACGAATCAATCGACTCTGAAATATCGCTCGGCGCATATAGTATCTCATGGAATGTTATGTCACCGGGCAAACTCTCCTCTGCCTCGTTTATAACCTCACGCAACTCTCGCCCAATATTAACAGCATTCTCACCCTCATAAAATCTACCTGTGAGTAGGATAGCTGGTTTGCCATCTTGAGAGTAGAAGTATTCACCAACCTCTTCAATATAAACATCGGCAATATCACCAATTGTTATAACACCTGTCGGAGTAGCTGCTAATACCAAATTCTCAATATCTAAAACATTAACAAAAGCTTCTGATGTTAAAACATTTATCTCTTCACCCTGATACAAAACCTCGCCAGACGGAATTACAACAGAAGAAGCTTGCATGAAACCATATACTGTTTCAATGCTTATCCCAAACTGCGAAATAGCTGCAGTGTCAATCTCGACAACTACTCTTTGTGGTCGCAATCCTTCTATATCGACCCTCTCAACGCCTGAAATGTTTAATACATCATTTTTGATATCAAGAGCATACGAAGCAAGCTCGGTATCGGTATAATTTTCACCCGATAGCGATATTATAAACTGATTATCCGAAACAATCTCTGTATTTACAGCAGGCTCAACCGCAATATCTGGAAGGTCCGCTGCAACTTCATCTATTGTTCTTCGCAGTATCGTCTCAACATCGTCGATAGTATACTCCATATCGTATACTATCGTTATAATGCTTGCACTGTTAATAGATACCGACTCATAATAGTCAATATATAAAAGCTCACTTATCGCACTCTCTATAACATCGGTGACCTCTCTCTCTACTTGAGATGGAGATGCGCCAGGATAGACAGTTGTTATCGTTACCGCCGCAATCCTCGTATCTGGGTTTTCCTGCTTTGGTATAACATAATAACTATACATTCCAAAAATAACAACTGCAATAGCTGCAGTAAAGACAAATTTCTTGTTTGCTATGAGTATATCAATTAGTTTATTAAACATATTTCTCCTAAAATAACGGTTATACCATTAAAAAACATAATCGTGGATAATAATAATTTTGTTTCTTATTTTATTATAATAAAGCAAAAAATGGTTGTCAAATCATTTTTATAGTGATAAAATAATATTTAAAAAGCGAGGTGCAAAATGAGAGATTATAGCAAAGAAGTAGCTAAAAGAGTAGAGTTTATTAAAAACATCCTTAAAGAGAGCAAGGCAGAAGGTATTGTTTATGGTAATAGCGGCGGGAAAGATTGCTCGCTTGTTTCAATTCTCTGCAAGATGGCATGTGATAATACCGTTGGAATTATTATGCCCTGCGGATCAAAGCGAAACTACACCCTTGATACCGATGATGCAAAAGAAGTTGCAAGTAAATTTAAAATAGAGACTAGAATTGTTGATTTAACTCCTGTTAAAGAGGCATTCCTTGCATCTATTGATGGTATTACCAACCTTTCGGCTATGGGAGATGCTAATATAAATCCAAGACTTCGCATGAATACCCTCTATGCAGTTGCCGCATCAGAAAACAGACTTGTTGCAGGTACTGGAAACAGAAGTGAAGCTCATATGGGATATTTCACAAAATGGGGCGATGGTGCCTATGACTTTAATGTTATAGCTGACCTCACTGTAACTGAAATATATGAATTCTTAGAGTATCTAGAAGCACCGAGATCTGTTATAGAGAAAGCTCCATCTGCTGCACTATTTGAAGGGCAAACTGATGAGAGTGAGATGGGAATAAGCTATGCAAATATCGATAAATATCTTTTAACTGGCGAAGTTTCAGATAGCGATAAAAAGATAATTGATAGTTTCCACAATAAAAGTCACCACAAGAGGAAAATGCCAACAACTTATACCGATTAATTTTGCGGAGTTTAAATATTTGAATGCACAAGACTTAGTATAAACGCATTCCAATCTTCAAACTACAGCGTGACCTATACTGTTAAAAATAGCAAAGTCTCTGGTTTTTTGGAAAATGCACCTATTGCAAATAAAGAAGATAGAGTTTATATATTCCAAAAATAAGATAGTAGCGCTTTTATAGAAAAAATTGAAGATATCGGTATTTATAATTGGCAAGATAGCTACTATTCTATTCAACAAGTAGTTGACGGCATTTTCTGGAAACTTAAATACAAAAAGTTTGGTCTGGAGCTTAAAATAATTTCAGGCGGTAACTCCTTCCCAGATAATTGGGATGATTTTGAGAGACTCTCTGACTCTATTATTAAAATAGCTTGCTGAAGCTTGATTAATAAATTTATAATAAAAACGGGTGTAAAACTACTTTACACCCGTTTTTATGCTTAAAAGACAACCACACTATAATATTTTCTCTATTGCGATACCTATTCTAAGCATCATAAATTCCATCTATTGAATTAAAGCGACAATCTTTAGCAGCAAGTTTATTTTTTAGTCAGCCATCCTGACTGCTTTAAATCTACTCTGCCGTCATCTAAAAACAAAACACCTTCCTCCAAAAGAAGTTTTCTTTGAACATCTATTCCACCAAATGCAAAACCCGTACAAAGGCTCCCATCTTTAAACACCACTCGATGACAAGGTATAGTTTTAGGTTTAGGGTTTTGATGAAGAGCATAACCTACTACTCTTGAAGCTTTGGGATTTCCAGCAAGTGCCGCAATAGTCCCGTAGTTCGTTACGTATCCTTTTGGGATTTCCATAGTTATCTGATATATTTTTTCGTATAGTTTTGATGGCATATTATCTACCTGCCTTTTACAAAGATAGTTTAATCCACTTCGCACTAGCATATCTGGTCGAAGAGAGGGTTAATCTACAAACCTGATCAACCATCATACCACACCACGCACCGAACAGACCAAGTCCTAGCGGATAACATAATATGAATGCAAAAATTGGACGGATGATTGTTATTGATGTAAATGAGATAAATGCGGTATATTTTGTGTCTCCCGCACCACGAAGACAGCCTGTTAGAATAATATGATTTATCTGTAAAAGCACTATTATACCATTAAGGATCATGATTTTTCCGCCAAGGTTAATAACATAGCTGTCGTTTGAAAATAGATCAATAATTAGTGTTCCACAGGTCGAGAAGATAATGCACAATATAATACATATAGGCATAGCCAAACGCTGAGCCGCCTTTCCATATATTACTGCTAAATCTGGCCGTCGCTCCCCTAAACTTCTTCCAATAAGCGATGAAGCCGCATTTGAAAGTCCATCTCCAAATGAAAAGCTAAGGAAGGTTATATTCATAACAATCTGGTGTGTTGCAAAATCAAGCGTTCCGAGATTCGCAATTATCATCGCAAATGTTATAAAGCCGATACGCATGCAAACCTGCTCAACTCCAGCAGACAGGGCAACTTTTATAAGACTTCCCATTCCTTTTGTTTTAACAAGCAGTTTTTCTTTAAAATTTATGTACAGGAAATTATTTTTGTTTAATAACGAGGCTATTGCAAGTATGCACGCAACTCCACTTCCAATAACTGTCGCTAGAGCAGCACCTGCTATCTCCATTCGAGGGAACCCAAAATTACCACCGATAAGCAGATAATTCAGCACTACATTGACAAGATTTGCAACGGTATTTGTAATCATCGCAACTTTTGTGTTTCCAATTCCACGTTGTGCTGCGCAAATTATAAGTGTTATAGCATTAAAAAGAAAACCAGCAGCAATATACCTGAAAAAAGTGGTGCTCATCACAAGCGTATCTTCATTAGCACCTGCAAGGCTCATTATCTGAGGGGCAAATATTATCGAAAGTATTGATAAAGCGATTGCAATTAACGATACAGCAAGCAATACTTGCTTTAAAATGGCATTTGCCTCTTCTCTTCGTCCCTCACCTTTTCTCCTTGAAATAATGGCGAGAACTCCCATTGAAGTTGCCATAAAAATAGCAAGGCCTAAAAATTTCGGTTGTGTAGTGAGTCCTACAGCAGCTATAGCGGCATCCCCAAGGGTTCCGACCATAATTGTATCTACTATAGATACAAGGCTTAAAAGTACTGCTTCTAAAACCGAAGGCCATGCAGTTTTTATAGTTTTTAGATATATCTTTTTTGCATTTGGAATTTCTCCGACAGGCTCTACTTTTTTGAGAAAACTAATAGGGTCATACAGCCGTTTGATAAATTGCATTTATTCAACTCATTTCATAGTATTTACATTGTATTAAATTATATACCTACATTGTAATTAAGTCAAATAAACAGAAGCTATTTCGCACAAAAAAACACGGCTATAAACCGTGTTTAATTTAAAGCTAGATACACTCAAAATTTTTACAATCAGTACATTCACAAGCAGTTGGATTCGTTTCATGTGTACCGATTAAAATCCTTGGTAAAGTGCAGTAGTTTTGTTCTGCACAATGGTGCTTACAGTTATTTACAGTACATTCAATAGATGAATTCGCATTTTCAAAATTCATAATAACACCTCCTTCTTGATATTATTTTGTGCAAAAGGAGGCTAATTATCCGAATATATAACCTGTAATATATATGATAATTATACCAAATATTATCGGGGTGAGTATCATTTTTGTATTATGCTTAACCGCTTGTGGTATAAGCTCTTTAAAGGATAGATACAGCATGACAGAGGCACAAAGTATAAACACAACAGACAGGGTAAACGGAGTTATAAAGTCGACTAACAGATGCATTGCAAGCAATGCACCGAGCGGCTCTGAAAGTCCTGCTATTAGGGTATAGAAAAATGCTTTTTTCTTACTTTTAATACCCTTATAAATTGGAAGAGCTATAGATATCCCCTCAGGTATATTGTGCAAAGCAATAGCGAGCGCTATCTGAAGTCCCATATTGTAATCGACAATACCCGACATATATGTAACAATACCCTCTGGGAAATTATGCAAAATTATCGCAATAAACGATATTATACCGATCTTTCTATAGTCCCTCTCTTTATCGCTTTTAAATATAAAAAAGAAAAGCGATACCATCGAAGCCATAAGAATAGCTACAAAAAAATAAGGATATAATCCAAAG
>CAYJGP010000028.1:13966-17405 GCA_964369435.1 uncultured Oscillospiraceae bacterium
ATAAAAGGCAAAAATCAACAGTTTTATTGATTTTTTCTATAGGGAGGAAAAGAATTAAAAAACCTATACAGGTAGATAGGCCAGCTCCAAGCGATAGCAGAAGGATAGTCATATTTGCACTCATTATAATCACCACAATAATGACTACTCGCAAATGATAAAAATTATACTGAAATAAATAAAAACCCCTAAAAAGAGGTTTTTGTAATATGTAAATTTATATCTCGTCACCAAGCAAAAGTTTAATTGAGTTTCGATAAAACTTAAGTGGATCATTTTGAAAGCTTGCTTTTATTATCTCAGCTTGAAGGATATTAGTAACGAAAACTTCTGTTTTTAGTATTGGGGACTCACAGCTTAAAACACTGCATTTAACTAAAAATCCTCCGGTCACTTTTTTGATAACAACTTTATTTTCGTTGCAAAGCCTTGTTCTTGTAACTATATCAATAACTCCCTTAAGAGCTTGATCGCGTACCGTTTGAGGAATGTTAATTGATAGGTCGTTTGCACTTCGCCTGCCGCTACTTGTTATCGAAATAATGCTTTTTTCATGCTCATCATATATTTTATCAACATGACCTAGATCAACAAGTTGATTAAGTGCAGACTTTAGCTCAAAGTAGTTGACAAGTTCCCTCTCGGTAATAGCTTCAACTAAAAGCTCTTCTAAAACAGGAGTATCGAGATTTGAGAGAAGATAGCAAATAAGTATCTTTATATCAATTTTATTTATAAGTCCACCGACTCGGACTCCACTTGTAAATGCGTCGATTTGCACTTATCTTCCTCCTCCTTCTTTTTCAAACGTCTACGATAAACTGTGAATATAGTTAATGGAATTAGCGAAAGGTATCCATAGATAACTGTTAATGGGAAACCGGCTGTTGGCCCAATATACTCATTTGCAAGTCCTACAGTGTACTGAAGTCCAACGCTTAATATACCCGAAAATGACATAGTCATGCTAAGCGCAATAGCTGATGTGTTTCTAAATGCATCTGTAATTAATGCAAGGTATCCTGGGAAAATTCCGCCGATAAACAAGCCACTTAAAGCAAATACCCAAATGCCATCTTCACCGAGGAACATTCCTATTGTTAGCATTGCTAAAGATCCGATCATTGAAATATACTCATATCGAACATAGCCGATTTTATCAATTATAAAACTACCAAGAAGCCTTGAAAGGGTAAAGCAGATAAAAAATACCGAAAGGATTGATGCACCAAGTCCTAATGGGTCAACTCCAAATGCACTTTGGAAATGAAGAGGTCCCCATTGAATTACCGCCATCTCAACATTTCCCATAAATGTTCCGAAAAGCGCTAGAAGAGGAATTGCAGGTGTTGAGAAAGCTTGCTTGTATGTAAGGGTTGCAAATTTAACTTTTCCATCATTGGTTTTGATATCGTCTTTATAAAGTATCGCTAAAACTATCGGAACAACAAATATTACCGATGTTAGAGGGAAAACGTGTCTCCACTCATATCCCAAATCGTTTATCAAAAATCTACATACAACAGGTCCTGCAATAGACCCAACTCCGTATGCAAAATGGGTGAATGTTAACATTCGTCCAGCTCTTTTGCCAAATCTCGATGCTATTCCATTTAACGACTGCTGATAGATATTATAAGTTACGCGGATAACTGTAAACCCTAAATATGTCATAAAAAAAGAATCCGTAAGGCTTATTGACATCAACGCACACACAAACGACAAAAGTCCAGCAAGTGCAACGGTTTTTATAGAGAATCTTTGCAATAGAAATGTAGCGAAAAATCCAGACAGTAGTCCTCCTGCTGAAATCATAGATGCAGCAAGTCCCTGCATCTGATCGCTTGCCCCATATTCATCTTTTATAACAGGTATTAGGATAGTTCTAATATTATCGGTAAGACCGAAAAATGCAAGACCTGTAAAAAGAAGTAGTATCGTTATAATCAGATTTTTTTTGCTACTCAAAAAAATTACCCCCATTCTATTCGTATTATTAGTTTAATTGAATTTCACAAACAATTCAATGGTAATAATATATAAAAACACAATTTTGTCAAATATCGTGTTTATTTATCTAACAATAATCAATTTTATAAAAATTAATTTAACTACTTTTAAAATCGATATTAAGTTTAATTATCTAAATAAAGCTATTTCAAGCAAAAATTCAGCCTTTTTCAAAAATATGCACAAAATTATTTAGTATTTATCAGTGCTTTATTTTTCCAATTGCCTTTTTTATAGCAGATAAACGTTATAACTGCACCAATAATCCAACTTGATACCAAAGAAATAAAGACACTCTCACTCATACCATTTGGATTTGCTTCATTTGTTGTGAAGTGTACCAAAGCATAAGCTAGCGGAACCCTTATAACTACCGATGTTACAAGCGAAATCCACATAGGTGTCATCGTGTCTCCAGCTCCTCTTATAATACCTGAAAGGCACTGCGAAATCGCCATTGCAATATATCCTGGCGCTAATATATACATCAAATTCATGCTAAGATTAACAAGCTCTTCTGTTTCGGTGAATATGCCCATAAGTCCCCTGCCAAATAATAGCAGTATTGCAGTTATTACAATAGAAATCGTCGTCGCTAGATATGTTCCGTATTTTCCACCACTCACTACCCTATCCATCTTCCCTGCTCCAACATTCTGCGCGGTAAAAGTGCTCATAGTGTTTCCGAAAGAAAAGTTTGGCATCATTGCAAAACTATCAATTCGCATAACTATAACATTTGCAGCTATAAACATCTCTCCAAAACTATTTGTAAGCGACTGAACAAGTATCATTGCAAGTGAAATAATAACCTGAGTGATACCCGCTGGTAGCCCTAGTTTAAATAGAATAGCATAGTGCATCTTCTTTGCAACAGTCTTTTTTAGGTTAATCTTAAAAAGATCTTTCATCATCAAAAGCTTGCGAAGACAGAAAATTCCCGAAACAAGTTGTGCGATAACAGTTGCAAGAGCAACTCCTGCAGCACCCATTTCAAAAACAGCTACAAAAACAAGGTCAAGCACGATATTTATAACCGTTGATATAAGTAGATACTTAAGTGGCGATATAGAATCTCCAAGTCCACGAAGAACTCCTGTCAAAATATTGAAAAAAACAAGTCCGATATTACCAACCATCATAATCATTAGATAACTATAGCTTTGATTTATAATCGTATTTGGTGTTGATAGCAGCTCGAGCATAGGCATTGTAACAAATGGTGTTATTATTGATAGCGCAACCGAAGCTATAAGACACAGTATTATACAGCATTCTATCGCAGCACGAAGGTTTTTACTATCACCTGCTCCGAGATATTGCGAAACCATAATACTAGTACCAACCGAAATTCCAATAAAAAAAACTATCAAAAGATTTAAAATAGGTCCTGCAGAACCGACAGCTGCTAGAGCATTATCACCGCTAA
>CAYJGP010000029.1:0-16569 GCA_964369435.1 uncultured Oscillospiraceae bacterium
AGTAAATTCTTTATATTCCACTGTATTTATCCTCCAATTATATAAATAATCTTTAATAAACTATAACACATGGAAAATAATATTTCAAATTAGTTTCAGTGGGCAGAGCAGGGTATACGCGCCTATAAACCCTGCCTAATGGCAAAGTGTTTCTCTATGAAAAAGCCGCCCATCGGTGTAGTTTCTCTTTAACTGCACATTTAAAATTAAAACTGAAAGCTTATAAAAATAAGAGTTTTTGCTGTGAGCTTAAAATCGGCTAAAAGCTATTGTAAAAGTTGTCTTAAAAATTGTATAATATATTTAATCAATAATTTTTCATTTTCTAAATACAGGGGTTTCTGCACTATGATACATGAAGCGAAAAACACTAAAAACAATATTCTTTTAGTAGTCATAATCTCGGTTGTGATTGCTTTTTGTGTCTCTCTTTGGTATTTGAGATTGGAATATAAGTTCCATTTAGATGAAAATAAAGAAGTTCGCTCAGAAACAGGTGTTTGGGATTTAACTGATTTTGATTTCGATAGTGGTATTGTTATAACTACTGGAGATGAAGAACATATACCCGGAAGGCTTTTAACACCAGATGAATTTGATGATTTTTCTAGCGAAATACAACTAGGAAAGTCTTCTGTTGAAGTGAACACATCGAGAATTACCTTTTATATGCCAGATGATAGTACCTACACGATTATCGGTAACAGCTTTGATTATGCAGAGCGTATCTATATAAACGGAGAGTTTGTCAAAGATGTTGGTAATGTTTCGCTAACAGCTGATAGCTCAATACCAGCGCATGACTATCTAAATTTTTCAGTAACTCCAGAGAACGGTGTAATTGAGATTGTTCGTCAGAGTAATAACTTTGTGCATCGAGATAATGGTGTTGCAATTAATTTATTAATTGGTACTCCTGATAGAATGAATCGGCTGTATGCAACTGAGTACGGAATATCTGGTATGATAATAGGGATATTTTTCACTATCGCAATATCCCACATTTTTTTGTTTTCTCTATTCAATAAGCATAAAACTCACCTTTATTTTGCCATTCTTTCGATAACTTGGGGAGTTCGAATTGGAGTTACAGGTATAAAGGTTTTTGGCGAGTGGTTTCCAGATGTGCCTTGGGAAGTCTTCTTTAGACTTGAATATATAACTGTGCCACTAACTTCGGCGATGATTTTGATTGTTGCAAATGAATTATTTAAAAACACATTGCCAAAACTCTACCTTAAACTGTTCACCGGCGGGTTTTTGATATATTCGGTAGCTTGTATTTTTGTTCCGACAATCCCACTATCCTACAGTATGGTTGCTGTTCAGGTTGCTTATATAATTGCAGGTGTTTTATTGCTGGTTATTTTATTTATTAAGATGCGCAGTATGATGCGCGAAAAAGAAGTTACGATAAGGCATCTATTGTTTTTTGTGGGGCTTATTCCTTTTGCCCTATCTGCAGTGCATGATGCGCTTTATTATAATGGTATATTGATTTTTGGAGTAAATGTTCTTTTAATTGACCTATCTTTAATGATACTAATCTTTACGCAGACAGCAGTAATTTACAACGATACCGCATATAAGCTAATCGCTAGTTATCGCGCAGAGCAGGAGATTAGAATTGAAGCTGCATCTTTACGACAGGCAAAAAAGATGCACGAAGATTTTCTTGGCACACTCTCCCACGAGATGCAACTACCGCTTACAACTGTGTCGGGGTATGCTCAGCTGACAGGGCAAATTTTAAGTGAAGATGAACTGATAGATAGGGAATATATAATTGAAAAATTAAGGGTTATTGATGATGAATCGAGAAAACTCTCACGCCAGGTAGCGCAACTTTTAGATGTTGGGGCTATGGACAATGGAATATTTAAGCCTTTCCTACAAAAAGTTGATATAAATGCACTTTTCTCTAAAATAGAACGGTTACATTTTCCGATAATGAATGATGGTAGCAATAAACTGATTGTAAAGTGTCCGAAAAAAACTTTGTTTGCCTGTGCTGATGATGAGCGATTAATACAGTGCATACTAAATTTATTATCAAACTCTGTAAAGCATGCAAAGGGGTGCGAGATAGTGTTATCCGCAACAGAGGAGAACGGCTTTATCGAGATAGCTGTTTCCGATAATGGAAAAGGCATTGAGCCAAAGCTTATAACAAATCTTTTTGATAAATATCCAAAACACCGCTCAGAGAGTGGTAATGGACTTGGTTTATACATTGTAGCGCAGACTATAAAAGCGCACGGTGGAGAAATTTCTGCAAGTAGCAAAGATGGTTATGGTGCAAGAATAGCGTTTACCATACCTATCTTTAAAGCGAACTGATGTTATTTGGAGGGGACAAAAATGAAGGATGAGAAAATTGTTTTGATGGTTGAGGATGATGTAAACCTGCTTAGGATGAACACTGAAATACTTAACAGAAACGGGTATACTGTATATGGTGCAAGAAGCGTTGCGGAGACAAAAACACTTATAGATAACACCACAAAGTTTGACATTGCGGTTTTAGATGTTATGCTTCCAGATGGAGATGGGTATGAACTTGCAACGATTATTAAAAATAAAATCGGCTGTCCAGTTATGATGCTAACAAGCAAAACTGCTCATGAGGATATAGTGTTTGGAATGAATTCAGATGCTGATGTTTATATGACAAAACCCTTTGTAATATCTGAGCTTATTGCGCGTATAGAGGGGCTTATTAAGATGCGAGATAAAAATGTTTTACCGCTGATTATAAAAGGCGATTTAAAACTCGATATAACAACAAGACAGGCGGTTATTTCAGGAAGAAATCTGTTTCTTACGCCAAAAGATTTCTTGTTACTTTTAATACTTGTGCAAAGTGAAGATACAGTTGTTAAAAGCGCAGCCCTCTATGAAAAAGTTTGGAGTCAACCGCTCGGTGATGACACTACTGCACTTCGTTCAGCAATAACGAGACTTCGAAAAAAACTATCCAATAGCGAATATACAATAACTTCAAGTCGTGGTGAGGGGTATGTTTTTGGAAAAGTTTTATAAGCGTATTTCCAAAAATCGTGCTAATCAAAAGAGTATCATTTTGCAAAAGTAGGCTTTCGGTTTTTTTATCATAGCTTAATATACCGCTTTTTGTCTTGTGCATTTTTTGGGCTTTATAAAACGCAGTGTGCGATAAAAAGCATTTCAAAGAATTGGCAGCTATTTTAAAGCTTTGATTTAACAGAAGTCCAATATAAAGTTACGGTTTTAGCGATACCGCAAATATTTGAGAGCGGTGTGGTTAGATGAATTAACAAAAATTTAGAGTAGAGAAGTTGGTTTATATAGGTTGCTAGCAGCCTATATAAATTTTTTGTTTTAAGAGTAATGAGATGCTATTTGCAGATAATAAAAATGAAAGTTGTAATTTGTATACTAATATAGTATAATATTGAAAGTGAGATTTTAATAAGTAATTTTTAGTTGTTTTACAGAAGAATAAGAGGTGTGAAGATGAAACAAGTAACCGATAGTATATTTAATGTCGGAGTGGATGATTTTAAGATAGGTAATTTTGAGGGGCAGTATCCTGTGCCGCTTGGGATTTCTTATAATTCATATATAATTTTTGATGAGAAAGTTTGTGTTTTCGATACAGTTGATGTGAATTTTTGTTCTGAGTGGCTTTCAAATCTTGAAAAGGTTTTAAATGGCAGAACAGTGGATTATCTTGTGATTTTGCATATGGAGCCTGATCATTCAGGATCGATAGATGAATTTACAAAGAAGTATCCAAATGCTTTGTTGGTTTCAACAGCTAAAAGCTTTGATATGATAAATAACTTTTTTCCGAAAATTAATGAGTTTGAGCGAAATATTGTTAAAGAGGGAGATACACTATTACTTGGAAAACATTCTCTTAAATTTTTTATGGCGCCGATGGTGCATTGGCCAGAAGTTATGGTAGCTTATGAGAGCTATTCGAAGACGTTGTTTTCAGCCGATGCTTTTGGTACTTTTGGAGTTTATACGAAAGATGATGTGGTAGTGCCTGAGGATTGGGCAAACGAAGCTTGTAGATATTATATTGGAATAGTTGGTAAATACGGGATGCAGGTGCAGTCGCTTTTAAAGAAACTGAGTGGACTTGAAGTTGAAATTATCTGCTCGCTGCACGGACCTGTACTTACAGATAATATATCGAGATATATAGAATATTATGATATATGGTCGAGCTATAGGCAGGAAAAAGAGGGTGTTTTTATCGGATATTCATCGATATACGGAAATACCGAAAAAGCGGTGTTACAGTTTGCAAAAAAACTTGAAGAAGCGGGAGTTTGCGATATAGCTGTGTACAAGCTAACACCTGAGAATCACTCAGAGGCGATATCACAAGCGTTTAGGTATGGCAAAATTCTACTTGCTTCCCCAACATATAACATGGGTGTTTTCCCGTATATGCACAATTTCTTACACGGGCTTTGTGAGAGGAATTTCCAAAACAAATTTATAGGGCTTATTGAAAATACTTCATGGGCACCAAACGCTATGAAAACTATGGAAGCGATGCTTTCAGGGTGCAAAAATATAGAGTTTGCGGAAAATAAAGTTAGTATAAGTGGTGCTGTTTGCGAAAAGAAAGCAGAAGAGTTAGACAAGCTCGTAGCGGAATTTGCAACTGCATCTAACTAATGCAATCGGCTAACAGTTGGTAAAAATATAAGAGATATTACAAAAGCTACCGTGAAAACGGTAGCTTAAATTTATAGTTTCCCTTTATTTAGGATATAAAAATAAAGTTTCGATATCTATAAGAGCTCAAACAAACTGGTATCAGAGCTTATCTTAATGTGCCGTTTGGCACATTTAAGATAGTTGTCTATGTGTTAAAATCGGTATATAATAAAACTTAAGGGGTGTTTTTATGAAAAAGTTATTAATTTTAACAATTATTGCGTTTATTTTTTTACTAACAGCTTGTGGTGGAGGTGTGGATGAATCTTCAAGTATGCCGTCGAAATCAAGTGGCAGTGAAAGCTCTGATCTAGAAGTTTCAACAGAGCCTGACTATGGCATCTATAAGATGATGGTTGAGTCCTACCAAACGGCTTTTGAGCAGTACCCACAACCGGAATTCACACCATATAAAACAGAGTATTTGTATGGTGATGATAGTGGAGACGCTTATGTATCATATAATCTTGCATACGCAGAGCTAATAGACCTTGATGAAAATGGTATTTTAGAGCTTGTTTTAGTGCGTGTTTACTCCAAAGAGGAGGATTATTTCTACTATCAAGATGATGAAACTTTTGAAGTTCAGATTTTTTCACTAACTGATGAGAATGAGCTTTATCATGTAGGTGAGCTTCCGCTTATATCAGAAGGGGAGGCAGGTAGTAGGTATTTGTTTGAGCGAGCGGTCATTGATGGAAAGAGCTATATTGTGAGCGGAGAGTATCCTTTATATGTAAATGCTTTCTATAAACGATTTTGGGAGGTTAGTGAGTTTGGGTCGCTATTTCCAACTATGCAATTCTCTATTGAGCAGAATATGCAGACAGGCGAGTATAGCGAGTACTATACAAACGGACATAGTAGCAGTGAAGAAGAGTACTACGATGAGTTTACCTTTTGGAACAGCGACATTGAGCAATATGTTATAGTTGGTGGAACACAAGAGGAGATGGCAAAAACTGAAGCTAAACTAAATGAGACGATTGAGTTTTTAAAAAATTACGATGATGTTTCGGGGGATTTTGGGGCAGCTGCATTTAACGATGGAAGAATTCTGATTAATGAAGGTGTTCCTGTTTTTTCTCATTCAGAAGAGGTGATTTTAGAATTTTTTAAAGCACAGGTGCTAAAAGATGAAGAGGCAATTAGAGCGGTTACAGAAGAGGAATATGCTGATAGAATAATATCTACAATAGAAGAGGATAGTTTTATTCCAGGATATATTATCCACAGTATGAAGCAGCTAAACCCTGAAGACTACGGCAAAGAGACTATAATGATGCTTGAGGACTTTTTGGCGGAATATTACGACGCAGAGAGCACACTATATGATCTTCACGACTTTGAGATAGTGAGAGTTTGGATTGATGAAGTTCGAGATTTCACCGTTTCAACAGCCGCACCGCAGATAGGTTTTGACAGTTATAGGTATTGGGTGGTAGTTGGTACAGACGATGATGGTGAAAGCTGGAAAGTACATACTATACTCACTGATAAATTCCACGACTATAACCCACGGTATGGGGATGATCCAATTCAAGCGCTGTTTCTTGGTTCAACTTTCGAGATAGGTGAGGCGGGAGATGTTCCACTTAGTAATCTAGCTTATGACCTAGGTCTTGACTTATATCTGAGTGAAGAGGAGATTTCTGCAGTTACCTATCAAAACTTTGGCGGATATGAAAACTATCTAATAAAGAGCAGTTGGGATTCTAGAGAGATTTATATTTATAGAAATTCCGTAGGAGAAAATGGAGAAGATGTGCGTGGTGAGCTGCTCTACACGATGGCTCCTGGCGAAATACTGATGCTCACCTGCAATGAGAGTGATCTGTTCTCGAATATTGAAATAGTTTATGAGGGCCATTACACCTATCAATATAGCTTCTATCCGTTTATAAGCCTTATGGACGGAAGCCTTGTATACGGAAGCTATGCAGATACCTTCCCGATGATTATGGACATCGGATGGTAGTGATCTAATGAGATATTAGAAACTTGTATCTTTTGCAAAAAAAATAATAAATAGGCAGATATTTGAGAAGATGATATGTTAAAATCTAAACAAAAAATGTTGATATATTGCAATTGTTATGATACAATCAAAGCGAAATAATTGATTTTAGGAGATAGTTATGGATAGAGAGAGTATTTTAGCTATTGTCGATCATACATTGCTTTTGCAAGATGCAAGGTGGGAAGATATTAAAGAGATTTGTGATGATGGTGTGCAGTATAAAGTTGCATCGGTATGTATACCGCAGTGTTATGTTAGCAGAGCGGCGAAGTATCTCGATGGGAAACTACCAGTATGCACGGTTATTGGATTTCCAAACGGCAATATGACAACAGCTGCAAAGGTGTTTGAGGCAAAGGAAGCTATAGAGAACGGCGCTGCTGAGATAGATATGGTAATTAATATAGGGGAACTTAAAGCGAAAAATTACCAGTATCTAGAAGATGAAATAGCCGAAGTTCGAGGGGCTGTGGGAGATAATATACTAAAGGTAATTATTGAAACTTGCCTTCTAACTGACGATGAAAAAGCGAAGATGTGTGAGATAGTTTTTGCAGCGGGTGGAGATTTTATAAAGACTTCCACTGGATTTTCGGCATCAGGTGCGACATTTGAAGATGCGAAAATATTTAATGAGAATAGGCCAGATGGACTGCTTGTTAAAGTTGCGGGTGGAATCGCTTCGTTTGAAGATGCGAAGAAGTTTATAGAGCTTGGCGCGAACAGGCTTGGAACTAGCAGACTTGTTAAAATTGCAAAGGCAGAAGATGCTGGAAAGGCTTCAAATTCTTTGGGTGGATATTAGCGGAAATTAGCCATAGATAAAGGTGCGAGGGATTTTGTTTATAATCAAACAGAATCCCTCTTTTTGTGCGACTATATTGATAATATTCACGTAGTTTGACTGATTACTATGGATTTGCGGCGGTTTTGTGCAGCGGCAAGCCGTAAACTAATAAAATAAAATTTATGATAGCGAAGCTAATATAAATTGTAATATCTGTGGCAAAACAAGACCCCTTTATTTAATGAATCATTCTAAAAGGGAAGAGTTCAAATATAAAGGGGTTTTAGTTCATTTATTTTAAATTGTGAAGTATTAGTCTTGAACTATAGGATCGTTTAGCATACAGTCGATATAATGTTTCATATATTTTTCGCGATCAAGTGCGGTAGTTGTTTTTACAACCGGTATATCATCTATTCTTGGGAAGTTTGATATAGGGTAAAAATGCGGATGACCGAAATCATATTTAACATCAAGTATGAACCCTCTTGTATATCTTCCGCTAGTCTCAACAAGAAGATGTTTATCTTCAAACTCAAAAAGACTTTCATCGAAGATAGCGGTTATCGTTGCGGCATCAAACATAGATGGGTCACGATATGAGGTCGCTTTCCATGGTGCAGTTAGTTCGCCGCACATCTTTGAAACTGCGTCGTCACTCTTGCAAAACTGCTCGACAACTTCAGGTGTGAGGATTAGATCTTTAGTTGTATCGCGTGTTACATAAGTAAGTGGGAGCCCACTATCGTTTAGTACCTTTGCCGCATCTGGGTCACAGATAACATTCCATGTTAAGAAATGACCATCGAAGCAAGCGCCCATAAAGAATACTCGCTTAATCTTCTCTTTTATACGTGGTTCTTTAATAAGTGCCATTGCAATATTTGTGGCAGCACCAAGTGCCATAAAGCTTATGTCGCCATCGCTGTTCATAAGTGTTTCGATAATATAATCTACAGCATGCTGTTTTTCATAGGTGTAATCTGCCATATCATCGGTATAATGGTTTATATGGCTTCGCTTTAAAACACTGTTGTTTAAGGTTAAATCGCAACCAGCATATACAGGTATATCCTCTCTGCCAGCTACTGCTAGGAGTTTTCTTGTGATTAATGCTCTTTTGTGAACATCGCCCCACACGGTAGTAATGCCGAGGATTTTGAGCTCAGGTCTTTTTAGTGCGTATCCAAGTGCGTAGATATCATCGATATCATCTCCAATATCAGTATCGATTATAATCTTTTCTCTTTCCATTTCGTCCTCCTAAATTTACTTTTTATTATCTACATACTCAGCACAACTCTCGCGAACCACAAGCCCTTCAAAATCAAGCTCTGTCTTTTGAAGTAGGCTGTGGGTACCGATAATCCTGCTGTGCAGAGTACTCATAGCGACGTTTCCAAGCTCTTCCTTTGGAATATTAATAGTTGTGAGCGCTGGGTTTGAAAACTGAGCAAGTTCGATATCATCTATCGAAATAATTGATATATCACCGGGAACATTAATTCCGTTTCCAATTAAATATTTCATAGCGGCAAGGGCAGTTATATCGTTTGCACAAAAAACCGCAGATGGAATTTTCTGTCCTTTGAGTATCGCTTGGGCACCATTGTATCCGCCCATAAAATTTTGGCTGCATTCGCATATCTGCCATGGTTCAAGTGGCAGATTGTTTTTTTTCATAAATGAAACAAAAGCATCAAATCGAAGTTCGTTTTTTGTTTCGCCAAGATAAAAAATATCTCGGTGCCCAAGTCCTGTTATGTAGTTTAGGGCGATGTCAACAGTTTTACTTATATCGACAACAACATGATCACAAAGTAGGCGACCCAAATTAAGGCCAACAGCAACTATATTATCGGTATACTTAGAGAGCTCTTGAAGCAAACTATCATGGTATCTGCCAAGCACTACGATACCTTGATTTTTATAGCTTTCAAGCAAAGATTTGCCCCTCTCTCCAACGAGTTCGTTTACATAGTGGGAAGCGCCATAGGTATAACCCAGCTGAAGCGCGCGTTGTTTTACAATATGCTCGATTGTTAAGAAGAAAAAGTCGTGCTCATCGATATCTGCTCTGGCAAATATGCAATAAATCACCTTTTCTTTTGCTGTGGTTTTTATTTTACCTGTCTTGAGCGCTTTTGCAGCGATGTTTGGAGTATATCCGCTACTTGCAACTATTTCCCAGACTTTTTCTTGTGCTTTACGGTCGCTGCATTTGTAGTTTTCTATATTTATTATTCTTGAAACGGTCGAAACGGATAGTCCTGTCAATGAAGCAATTTTTTTTAGTGTCATGAAGTCTCCTAAAATAAATCGATTTAGTAATTACTGTATATGTTAATAAAGGATTGTGCTCATTTAATATGGATTAATTATATGGGTAGATGTTTAAAAAAGCAAATCAAATTTAAACATCTTTTGTGTGCTAAATATGGTGTATGGCATCGTTTGCAGTATAAAATAACTAAATTTAAAGTTGCGTTTTAATGTGAAATAAACAACGACTATTTAATATGAGGCATTATTAGGAAAATAGCGGTTGAAAACTACCAAAAAAATATTTGACAACTTGTGCAAACTGTAGAAAAAAGTGGGAAATATCTAACTGAAAGTGAAAACGTTTGCAAAATTTTTTGTGGATAAAAGTTGGCGTTTGTGGTTTACTTTTATCATAAGCAACTGTAATAAAATAAAGCTTTGCTATACGTTGTTTTCAAGATTTTAGTTAAATTCTAGATAAGATATATTTCCAAGTAAATGCTTTTAAGTAAATGCTTTGTTTAATAGTTGTTAAAATTCTAAAAAAATGGGGTAAAAGGTGATAATATGAAAAAAATTCCAGTTATTATTGATGTCGATACAGGTATCGACGATGCAATGGCACTTGTACAAGCTTGTGCTACCGATGAACTTGATATATTGGCGATAACTACTGTTGGTGGAAACGTAGCACTTCACCATACAACAAGAAATACCCTAAACATTCTCGATATGCTTGGAAGAGGCGATATTCCTGTTGCGAAAGGTGCTGAGAAGCCACTTTATAGAGAACTTTTCAAAGCTAGTGGTGTACATGGTGAAAATGGACTTCGTGGTTGGGATTTTGCAGAGAATAGAGATTATGCGCTTGTTAAAGAGTCTGCGGCTGAATATATGGCAATGAAGATAAATGCGTGTCCTGAAAAAGTAACTATTTTAGCACTTGGGCCTTGTACAAACGTAGCTCAGCTTCTGCTCGATTACCCAGATATAAAAGACAAAATAGAAAAAGTTATATTCATGGGTGCATCTCATGTTGATGGGAACCCACTTATCTACTCAACATTTAATGTTATGGTAGACCCTGAGGCGTTTGAGATTTGTATGAATACAGTGCCATTTTATGGATGCACGCTAAACGCAACAAGAACAGCATACATAACAATAGAAGAGAGAGATAGCATAAAGGATTTACCGGGTGAGGTTGCGAAATTTGTAGCATCTATTTTTGGTGGCTATGAGCACAAAGAGATTATAGTTGAAGATGGCAAAGAGCCAGATCCAACAGAAGAGAGACCAAAAACCGCGGCTCAACTAGCAAAGAGTATGAAAAAGGATAAATATGAGGTACACGACTTGGCAACTGTTGCTTTTGCATACGACAATTCACTGTTTGAGTTTGAAAAATACTATTGTGAAGTTGAAACCAAGGGCGAGAAAACCTATGGTATGACTATAATAGATTTAAAAGACTACTATGCAAAGAGCGAAGAGGAGAAAAATTTCTATTATATAAGTAAAATTAAAGATAGAGAGAAATTCCGTGATAATTTCTTTAAGGCAATTGTAAGTTATAACAAATAGTGTATTTAATCGGCAGATGCCGTTTAAAGAATAATCAACAAAAGTAAAAGGAGAGAAAAATGAAAAAATTATTAAGTATTATTTTACTACTCGCAATGATTACAACACTACTTGCAGCATGTGGTGGCTCAGGTGATAGCAGTTCATCATCTGCTGAAGGTGGAAGCAGTTCATCATCAGAGGCTGATGGCGGAGATGGAGCAGAAACAGTTGATTTAAAAGTTGCATTCGTAATTGACAGCAACTTTGGTTCACAGAGCTTTAACGATGTTATCTTAGCTGGTGCTGAGAGAGCAGAAGCAGATTTTGGTATAGAGCTTGTTACAGCTGAGGGTATCCAAGCGGCTGACGCAGCAGATACTTATACAGCGCTTATAGCTCAGGGCGTTAATATGTTTATTGTTGGTAGCGGCGCTAATATGGACGCTGTTATGCCAGTAGCTCTTGAGAATCCTGATGTTTTATTTGCAAGCGTTGACTATACTCCAGAAGAAGTTCCTGAAAATGTTGTTGGTGTTGCATACAGAGAGCAAGAAGCTGCATTCCTAAATGCTGCATTTGCTATGCTTATGTCGAAAGATCAAAAAATAGCTTGGTTTGGTGGTGCTCAAGGCGGAACAATGGTTCGTTTTGAAGCAGGATTCCTTGCAGGTGCACAATATATCAATCCAGAAGGCGAAGCATCAGTTACTTATGTTGGATTCTCAGATGTAAACAAAGCTAAAGAGACTGCAACCCTTCTATATGATCAAGGATTTGACTGGATACTTTCAACAGCTGCTGCAAGTAACCTCGGTACATTCCAAGCTTCGCAAGAGAAAGGCGGAGAGTACTGGGTATGCGGTGCTGCTGACGGACAGTTCCACCTAATGCCTGACAGAATAGTTGCTTCACAGGTTAAAAAGGTTGATAATGTAACTTACAGCATTATTGAGCAAGCTGTAAACGGTGAGTTCCCAGGTGGTGAGTCAACAATTATGGGCGTTGCTGAAGACGGCGTTGACCTACTTTATAATGAAGATAACGCAGAGCTTATGGCTATGATACCAGATGATGTTAAAGCTACAATCGAAGATATAAGAGCTGAAATCGCTGATGGTACAATAGTAGTTCCAGGTACTGCTGAGGAAGTAGAAGCATTTACACAGACTTTAGAGTAAAGTTAAAATATAAGTTGCAAATTCGGGGAGTTTCCCCGTTTTTGCAATTTATCTGATAAAAAGGGCGGGATGTTAATGAACAATATTGTAAAACTCGACAAGATTACAAAGGTTTTTCCCGGCGGTGTTGTTGCAAATAAAGATATCACTCTTGAAATTCGCGAGGGTGAGATTCATTCTATTGCAGGAGAGAATGGAGCCGGAAAATCAACCCTTATGAGTATACTTTTTGGACTATACCCTCAGACGTCTGGCAGTATAGAGATTAATGGCGAGAAGGTGAAGTTTAGTAGCTCAAAAGAAGCTATTGCAAAAGGTCTTGGGATGGTGCATCAGCACTTTATGCTTATACCAAAGTTCACAGTTACTCAAAATATTATCCTAGGAATGGATCTTGGAAATAAATTTAAAATCGACTACAAGAAAGCGGAAGCTGAGATTAAAGAGCTATCTGATAAGTATGGACTTAATATCGATCCATCGGCAAAGGTTTCTGATATTTCAGTACCAATGCAGCAGAGGGTTGAGATATTAAAAGTTTTATACAGACAGGCAAATGTTCTTATCTTTGATGAGCCGACTGCTGTTTTAACCCCACAAGAGATAGATGAATTCTGTGCAATAATGGAAAAACTACGCGAGCAGGGGAAAACTATTATTTTTATTAGTCATAAACTTGCAGAGGTTATGCGGGTGTCGGACAGGATATCTGTTATACGTCTTGGCAAAGTTATAGATACGCTAAACAAAGAGGATACAAATGAAAACGACCTAGCAACGCTTATGGTCGGCAGAGAGGTTGTTCTCGGTGGCGGTGATAGAACAAAAATTGAAAATAGCAAAACACTTCTACAGATTAACAATCTAACTTATAAAAAAGACGGAGTTTCTAAACTGCACGACCTATCGCTTTCGGTTAATGAAGGTGAGATTATCGGTGTTGCAGGTGTAGATGGAAACGGACAGGAAGAGCTTGTTAATATCATCTGTGGAAAAGTGAGAAAAGAAGATGGATCAATTCAATTCTGCGGTGAAGATATATCGAAGTCGTCTATTAAAGAGATAAAATCAAGAGGACTTGCAACTATCTTTGAAGATAGGCATAAAGACGGACTTGTTTTACAAAATAGCATTAAAGAGAATATGATTATGGGCTATGAAGAGCGCCCACAATTCACATCAAAAGGACTTTTTATCAACTATAAGGCTCTGAAAAAGAATGCCGAAGAGCTAAAAGAGCGCTTTGATATAAGATGTAGCACAGTTGATGCAGCGGCAGGCACTCTTTCAGGTGGAAACCAGCAGAAGATTATTATAGCACGGGAGGTTACTGCTGATCCGAAACTTATTATGGCAGTACAGCCGACACGTGGTCTTGATATGGGTGCTATACAATTTGTGCACGAAGCACTTGTCGGAGAGAGAAACAAAGGGAAGGGAGTCCTTCTGTTCTCGCTAGAGCTTGATGAAATTCTTCAACTAAGCGATAAAATTGCAGTTATATTCAAAGGTGAGATCGTCAAGGTGATTGAAAACAAGAATGTGACTAAAGAGATTCTCGGAGCACTTATGCTAGGTATCGGAGAGGGGGAGAGCGAAGATGACAACATTTAAAGAAACAGCAATATTTAAAATTAAAAGCTTTATCAGTAGCTCTTCAACATCGCTCATCGCCTTTACCCTATCTATTGTTACAGGTAGTATTATTGTTTGGTTTATGGGATATAATCCGATAGATGTTTATTCATCGCTATTTTCAGGCGCATTTGGTTCTCTAATAGCGCTTACCGGAACGCTAAACAGAACATTCCCTATTATTTTAGCGGGTCTTGCTATTGCTTTCGGACAGAAAAGTGGCGTTTTTAATATCGGTGTTGAAGGTCAGATAGTTATGGGAACATTCACATCGCTATTGGTAGGACTTTTTATCGACCTCCCATCAATAATACATATACCACTAATGTTTATAGCAGGTGCTATTGGCGGTATGGCTTGGGCTTTTATACCGGCACTATTAAGATATACTAAAAATGTAAATATAGTTTTTAGTACGATTATGTTTAATCATATTGCGGCTTATCTATCGGTATTTTTACTAGCTCTTCTACCGGGACACGATACATATCTTGCATCTTCCGCTATGATTGATGAGACTGCAATGCTACCAGATATTGCAGGTAAACCTTTTGAAGTAAGCTCAGGACTGATTATCGCACTCGGTATTGCGGTTTTAGTTTACATCTACCTATTTAAAAGCCGTGGCGGTTATCGCCTTCGTGCTGTTGGACTAAACCAAAGTGCTGCTAGGAGTGCTGGAATAAACGTACCTGTTGGAATGTTTAAAGGCATGATGATAAGTGGCGGTATTGCGGGAATGGTTGGCGCTATCGACCTTATGGGACTAAGCTTTAGAATGCCTGATAGAATAACAACAGGCTATATGGCGACGGGAATAGCAGTTGCTATGCTAGGACGCGGTAATCCGTTTGGTATCGTTATAGCCTCTCTTCTATTTGCTGCAATGAGAAACGGTTCTGCAATCATGCAGATTTCAACAGGGCTTACAGGCCAGTTCGTCTCAGTTGTTCAGGGACTTATCATCATCTTCATTTGTAGTGAGAATATCTTCAAATGGATTAATAGGAAGATTAAAGAAAGGGCGGTGAAGGCAGAATGAACGGAATTTTAGATTTCTTTATTGTTGGAACATTGAGAATGGGAACCCCTATCGCATTAACTGCACTCGGAGCCTGCTTTTCAGAGCGTACTGGTGTTTTAAACATCGGACTTGAAGGTATTATGACTATGGGTGCGTTTTTAGCAGTTGTTGGTACCCATATGACAGGAAACCCATGGATTGGCGTTCTGCTCGCTATTTTTGCAGGGATTTTAATATCGGCTATACATGGCTTTGTAACTATTACCTGTGGCGGTGCTATGGGTGTTAGTGCACAGGCACTTGTTCTTTTGGCTACTGGTCTTGCTTCGCTAGGTCTTCAGTTTGTTTTTGATAGCGTTGGATTTAGTTCAACAGTTGTAACAATAACAAGAACTGAAATCTTTGCCGGTATCCCAATTATAGGGGAGTATATGGCGGATATTTCGCCGATATTCTATATAGCGATTATTACCCTTATAGGGCTTAATTACCTGCTTTATAAAACACCGCTTGGTCTTAAGATGCAAGCTTGTGGTGAGCATCCAAAGGCTGCAGACACTGCTGGAATTAATGTTAACGGACTTAAGTACCTCGGTGTTTTAACAAGTGGTGCACTCGGTGGACTTGGCGGCGCTTTCCTATCAATTGGATCGATGAATCTTTTCCAGGATGGAATGATAGCAGGACGCGGATATCTAGCTGTCGGTGCTGTTATTATGGGTCGTTGGACACCTGTAGGGGCGTTTCTTGCGGCTATATGTTTTGGTTTCTTCGATGTGCTTCAGCTATACCTACAATCGATACCAAATACACCTATCCCACCAGAATTTGTTCAGATGATACCATACTTTGCATCGCTTGTTATCCTAACACTTACAATAAAAGGTGCAACAGGTCCTGCTGCTTCAGGTAGAAGCTATTCTTCAATAGCGGGAACGAAATAGTTTCTTTTAGGAGGAGTCAATGGCTGATCTGTCTATTATGATAAAACCGGCGAGCGGTAACTGCAATATGCGATGCGCCTATTGTTTTTATTTCGACGAGGTGACAAACCGTGAGTTTGGACAGCTCAGTTTTATGGACAGAGAATGTGTTGACAACCTCGTTTTAAAAGTTTTCAAAGAGGCAGATAGCGCTACATTTGTATTTCAAGGAGGCGAGCCGACACTTTGGGGTCTTTCGAATTTTCGATACTTTATTGAAAAGGTTCGCCTTGAAAACATAAGGAATATTCCAGTTTCTTACTCGATACAGACAAACGGAACGCTGTTTGATGAAAAGTGGAGAGATTTTCTTCGTCTGAATAATTTCCTTGTTGGAATTTCCTTTGATGGACCTCCTGATATCCACGATAAATATCGCAAATTTGCCGATG
>CAYJGP010000030.1:0-7359 GCA_964369435.1 uncultured Oscillospiraceae bacterium
ATGCATCGCAGATAGTCCACACTCGAAACAAGCTTTATCTGCAAAGACTACCCTTACATTCGCGACAATATTTAAAGCACACTGCAAAAAATAAAACCGCCTTTCGGCGGTTTTATTTTTATAGATTATATTGCTTTTTTACTCAACTACGATACTTTCGATAGTCTGTGCCATAACAGGGCTCTCGCCGCGAACAGCAGTTGATGCGATTTCATCAACTATCTCAAGACCCTCAGTAACCTTGCCAAATGCAGCATACTGTCCATCAAGGAACTCGCCGTCTGCATGCATAATAAAGAACTGACTTCCAGCACTGTTAAAGTCGGCAGCTCTCGCCATTGAGATAACGCCTCTTTTGTGGCTAATTGGATTTGCTATACCGTTTGCCGCAAACTCACCTTTAATGTTGTGGCCGGGACCACCCATTCCAGTGCCGTTTGGACAACCACCCTGGATCATAAATCCTGCAATTACCCTGTGGAAGATAAGTCCGTTATAAAAACCTTTGTCGGCTAAATCTTTGAAGTTTTGAACAGTAATCGGTGCATTTTTCGGGTCGAGCTCAAGCTTTATAGTTCCGCCACCGACCATTGTTATTGTTGCATTCATCTTGCTTGCCTCCTAAATTTTTGAGTACGCAACCGCAACTTTACTTGCAACTCGAATGTTATTGTATGCAAGTTCTAAGTTTGAAGCGAACGATTTGCCATCGGTTATCTCTTTAATTTTTGATAGAAGGAATGGAGTTGTATCTTTTCCTTTTATACCACGCTCGTTACACTCATTAACAGCTTTAACGATAACAGCTTCCATCTCATCAAAATCAAGCTCCCACTCAGCAGGAATTGGATTTGCAACAACAAGTCCACCACGAAGACCAAGATCCCATTTTGTTTTCATAATCTCTGCAACTGTCTCTTCACTAGGTACATTATAATCAACTTTAAATCCGCTCTTTCTGCAATAGAAAGCTGGGAAATCATCTGTATTAAGTCCTAGAACTTCAACGCCGCGTGTCTCAAGATACTCAAGTGTTAAGCCGATATCAAGAAGGCTTTTCGCTCCAGCACAGATAACTGCAACTTTAGTCTCTGAAAGCTCTTGTAGGTCAGCTGAGATATCAAAAGTTGTTTCCGCACCGCGGTGAACACCACCGATACCGCCAGTAGCGAATACACGTATACCAGCCATATCTGCAACCATCATTGTTGTAGCAACAGTTGTAGCCGCTGGAACTTTTAGAGCTATTGCCGAAGCAAAGTCTCTTCTCGATGCTTTACGGATACCAGGCTTTGCCATAAGCTCAAGGTCATCTTCAGATAGACCAACTTTTATTTTTCCGTTAATGATAGCTGTTGTAGCTGGAACTGCTCCCATGCTGCGAACTATGTCTTCTGCTTTTTTTGCAAACTCTAAGTTCTGTGGGTATGGCATACCGTGTGAAATTATAGTTGATTCAAGTGCAACAACTGGTTTACCGCTGTCAATTGCCTCTTTTACTTCTGGTAGGATATCAAGATATTTTTGCATTTTAAAAACTCCTTTGTTTTTTTATATTAATACAGTGGGTTTTTCACCGTGTATTTTAAAATTAATCAACCATCGAGAGGGATATTCTCCCCTTTTTGGCATCTACTGCGAGAACTGTAACTGAAACTCTGTCTCCAACTTTTAGCACCTCAGATGGATGCTTTATAAATTTATTGCAGATTTTCGATATATGAACTAGACCGTCCTGATGGACACCAATATCGACAAAAGCTCCGAAATCCACAACATTCCGAACAACTCCATCAATCTTCATGCCATCTGTTAAATCTTTTATATCTAGAAGGTCGGAGCGAAGGGTTGGCATTGGAAGACTCTCTCTGATATCGCGTCCTGGCTTTAAAAGCTCTGATACGATATCTGCAAGTGTTTCATTTCCAATCTCGCATTCTTCCATGACTTTTGATTTGCCATACTGCGATATTCTCTCCTGCAAATCAACGATTTTTTCACTCGCTATATCTGTAGCTTTTAAATCGAAAAGCTTTAGAAGTTTTTTTGCTGCCGCATAACTCTCTGGATGAACAGATGTTGCATCAAAAGGTTCTTTTCCACCTGAAACTCTTAAAAATCCAGCGCACTGGACAAATGCTTTAGGTCCCAGTTTCGCTACCTTTAAAAGTTCTTTTCTGCTCTTAAATGCTCCATTTTCATCGCGGTATTTCTCGATATTGGTAGCTACTGAGGCAGTTATCCCTGAAATTTTCGAAAGAAGCGAAGGAGACGCAGTATTCAGGTCAACGCCTACTGAGTTTACGCAGTTCTCAACAACGCCGTTTAGCGTTTCAGTTAGTTTATTTGTCGGCAGATCGTGTTGATATTGCCCAACACCTATGCTTTTTGGGTCAATTTTAACTAGCTCTGCTAGTGGGTCGAGAAGTCTTCTAGCTATTGAAACAGCGCTCCTAAATGATACATCGAGATCTGGAAACTCTGCCGCGCCAAGCTTTGAAGCTGAATAAACGGATGCACCTGCCTCTGAAACAACGGCATAGCTCACAGTTTTATCGCATTCTTTTATAGTATCAACTACAAAAATCTCACTTTCTTTAGTCGCTGTTCCATTGCCAATAGCTATAACATCTATATTATACTTTTTTATTGCTGCAAGTACAAGCCTTTTTGCATCTTCAATTTTTTTCTGTGGCGGAGTTGGGTAGATAACAAAGTGGTGAAGCATCTTACCCTGCTCATTTATAACCGCTACTTTACACCCTGTCCTATAACCAGGATCAAGACCTAAAATAGTTTTTCCAACAAGCGGTGGGCTCATAAGAAGTGGGTATAAATTTCCAGCAAAGCTCTTTATAGCGCCCTCTGCCGCTCTCTCGGTTAGAATATTTCGAATTTCGCGCTCGATAGCAGGTGCTATAAGTCTTGAAATGCTATCCTCAGCACAATATTTAACAGTATCGTACATACTATTTTTATGCGAATATTTATTTAAAATCAGTGATAGAAGATAATTTTCATCATATTCAATCGAAACTTTTAGAAAATTTTCTTTTTCACCTCTGTTGACAGCCAAAACCCTATGGTCGGCAACAGTTTTAACCTTATCACGAAACTCGTAATATCCCTCATAAACACTCTCAACTTCAGGGTCGCCACTCGAAATTATAAATGCATTTGCAACGCAGTACTCTCGCATCTTTGTTCTAATATCAGCATCTGTCGAGAAGATTTCAGCAACAATATCACAACCGCCAGAAAGTGCATCTTCCGCTGTCTGCACCTCTTCTGAAAGATACTCTTTTGCAGCTTCTAGAGGATCTATGCTAAGCGATAAATCATCAGAGAGAATAAGTTCTGCGAGTGGCAGAAGACCTCGCTCCCTTGCAATAGTAGCCCTTGTTCTCTTCTTTTGCTTATATGGTCTGTATATATCTTCAAGTCTCGCCTTTGTCTGTGCGGCGTTTATCTCCGCTAAAAGCTCTTCGGTCATCTTGCCTTGTTCTTCTATATTTTTTATAACAGATTGTTTGTCTGCTAAAAGTTCTGTCAGATAACTGTACCTTTCAAAAATAGAGCGCAGAGTTGTATCGTCGCAACTGCCTGTCAACTCTTTTCTATACCTTGCGATAAACGGAATTGTGTTTCCCTCATCAATTAGCGAGAGGATATTTTTCATATGCTCTGCTTGAAGTTTAAATTCTTTCGTTAAAATTTCGCCTACTTGCATTGTTTTCTCCTTTGACTATTTGAGATTTAACTTAGATTGCTGTGCTTATCTTCTCTGCCGCGCCCGCAGCGGCGAATCTTTAGATTCGCCGTGGTCGAATTTATTCGACCAAACGCACGAGAGTGCGTTTGCTGCGGGCACGCCCCACAACGCCACACTACAGGTTGCAATCCGCACCACTCACCAGCCGATGACCGCTCCTGTATTCTGTTATTTAAAGTCTGGCGGTTATCGCTTATCACGAAAAAAATCCGAGAGCAGCGCACCGCACTCTTCTAAAAGAACACCGCCTATAACATCAGGTTTTGTTGGGTACCCTCTCATAGACAGATCAATAATAGACCCCATACCGCCCTTGTCTATATCGAATGCTCCAAATACCACTCGTTTAATCCTGCTTTGTAAGATAGCGCCGCTGCACATAATGCATGGCTCAAGTGTCACATATAGCGAGCAGTCCGATAGGTTGCTTCGTTTGAGTTTTTTTGAAGCTTTCTCTATCGCTATCATCTCTGCGTGCAACAGTGGATTTGCAAGTAGCTCCTTGCTATTTACCCCCACTGATATTATCTCTTTATTTAAAGTTACCGCCGCCGCTACCGGAATATCACCATGAAGTGGTGCTGTTTTTGCTTTTTCGATAAGGTAGGCTATTATCTCTTTATCATTCATCACCACAGCCTCAAATCTCCAATAAACACAAGAATCGTCGCTGCTATAGCACACAAAAACGAAAATTCTAGATATGCTATTTTCATTCTGTCATAGAAAAAAAGCGACCCATTATAACTTCGAAGGCTTGTACGCTTTTTATAAAAGTAGTAAACAGTGGATACGATACCACAAATAATTCCAATTCCGCTAACTATGTTGTTTATCACAGAAATAGGGAGTTGCGAGAAGATGTTTGTACCAATAAGCGGCATACCTATAATAAACGCAGTTAAACCAAGTCTTGATATTATACTTACCGATACCGATTTATACCGCAGTGCGAGAAAACAAAGGATATATGATAGCGCAAAATTCAGCGGCATAATCATTATTGATTCGGCGCAAAGTGCATAAATAGTTGAAACAAACACACATGCAAAGCTATCGCCAAATCTTGTAAACCGTCGAAGCATAAACCGCCTGAAAACAAACTCTTCAATAAGTATATTCGCTATAACATACTGAATTAAATTATTTCGAGCTAAAAACCACTCGTTGCCAAAAAGCAAAGTGTTCACTTCAAACTCAATACCCAAGTCTCTAAAAAAGAGATAGGTAGGTACTGTGAAAAACGAAAGAGTACAGTATACACCTATAGTTATAAGAATAGGCGGAATAAGACGTTTTGGAGTTAAACGAATTTTGCTGACTATTGGTACTTCTTCACCCTTCACCTTTCTCATTAAAATTAAAAATGGAAGATGATAAATTATGCCGAGCAGTATTATAAGGGTTGTTAGCACAATATTCAAAACTAGCCCGAAAGACCCGCCAAAAGCAAGCGCTATATCTACCGAAAACGGACGAATATATCTATCAAAAAGAAGATTCTCTATCACGGTATTTAAAATAAAATAAATTATAAGCGCATTTGAAGCAATCCCCGAAACTCGAAGAAGTGCCGCTTTTTCAGCAGTTTTTTCATCAAGGTTTAGAAATCCCAGTTTCGGAGTATATACTTTTGAACTGTTTGGATCGATACTACCACCTCCCGGTTCCGCTTTTTATTATTTAAATATATCGAGTTTTGAAAGTCTATCGTATGCTTCTTGTATCTTCTCTTCGCTAACTGTGAGCGCAATACGTAAATATCCCTCACCAGCTTTACCAAACGCTATTCCAGGAAGAATTAATATGTGAGCTTGCTCAAGAATTATATCTGCAACTTCACTGCTCGATAGCCCCGTCTCTTTTATAGATGGGAATAGGTAGATACTACCTTGCGCGCTTCCAAGAGAGAAGTTATTAAGCTTTGAGAATAGCTCTTTTGCAAGTTTCCCTCTTTTCAATATAACTTCAGCTACCTGTTTTTTTAGTGCTTTTCTATTGCGTAGCGCATAGATTGCAGCACGTTGGTTTGCGGCAGGCGCTGTGAATACCATGCTGTCCGATACAGTTTTAACCGCCTGTAAGAAACAGTTTTCACCGACTATGTTTCCAACTCTAAATCCTGTCATCGCGAAGTTTTTACTAAATGAGTTTATCGTTATTGTTCTCTCAAACATACCTGGAAGTGAGGCAATAGGAGTGAACACGCCATCGTAGATAAAATCGGTATAGATGTCATCTGCAACAACACATATATCATGCTTTTTCGCAAAATCCGCAATCTCTTGTAGCGTTTCTATACTATAGCAGACAGCAGTTGGGTTGTTTGGAGTATTAACTATCATACCGACTGTTCTATCGGTTAGATACTCTGCCGCTCTCTCCATGTTAGGTTTCCATCCCTCATTTTCGTAGCAGGGAACGAAAACAGGTTTCTTGCCACCAAGCTCAACCTGTCCTTTATATGAAGCAAAGTAAGGATCAAATATCAAAACTTCATCGCCAGGCTCTCCGAGTGCTGTCATCGTAAGTGTCATAGCGCTGCATCCTGCAACAGTTATGTAAACATTCTCTTGCTTTATATCGAAATTATAGTCCTCTTTATATACATTAACTATCTCATTGCGAAGCTCTGGATCACCCCAAGGATTTCCGTATTTTGTGAACCCTGCTTTTGCACCCTCATACATCGCATCAATTATCTCTGGCGGTGTTGGTAGGTCAAAATCACCCACTGATAAATTTAGAATGTCGTCATACCTCGACACTTTTTCAAAGAATGATAATAACGCATTTGGTGGTTGATTTTTATGATAGCTTCCTATAAATTTTTCCATTTTACTTCGTTCCTTTCTTTTTTGAATAATTCTAAAGCTTATCGCTTATTCACTATTTATTTTTCTCTCTAAAAATGCTCTTCTTTGCGAACTCTGCGCAGCTCTGATCGCCGCGCTCCATGTTCCCACTCTAACTTCTCCGCATCTGTTTCAAGGCGGATACGAGGGACTGTTTTAGGCCTTTGGTTTTCATCAATAGAAACCATAACAAGATATGCTTGATTTACCTTCTCGCGCCTACCATCGGGATACTCTATATATGTGCGAACTCGCACCTCCATCGAAGTATTTCCAACATAGGTAACTTCACCCTTCAAAACTATCATATCGTTTATAAAGGCAGCCGAGCGAAAATGCAAGTTATCTACATAAACGGTAGTTACATCTGTACCGCAGTGTCGCCTTGCGACCACTGCCGCCACAACATCTATCCACTCCATAAGACGACCGCCAAATAGTCGGTTATTGCCATTTATATGCTCAGGCATCATTATATGCACCTGTTCACATCTGCTCTCGTCGACAGTTTTTTCTCTATTCACAAATTCACACTCCTATCATCTGGCCACATAAAGTTATTATACCATAAAAGTTTGCTAAAAAACAATATTTTTATGGCGCCCACTATTCTTAATTTGCCTTTACATCAGCCGCTTACCTGTGGGCAAAGCGCCGACCACCGACCACCGTCCCAAAAGGGACGGTGCACGGCACTCTGTGCCGTTCAGACGAGCTGAACGCTCGTGTGGG
>CAYJGP010000030.1:7459-16512 GCA_964369435.1 uncultured Oscillospiraceae bacterium
AAAAGCAACACCTACAGGTACACAAAAAACGACTATCCAAAAGATAGTCGTTTTCGATATTTATCTAGTTAGCCGCTCTCATCTCAAAAGCTTACCCGCACTTTGAGAATCCGCAATCTCTGCATACAACACAGCCGCCTTCATGCTCAACCTTCGCTCCACATTCAGGGCAGTGCTTTATAGCTTTTGAGTTTGTCCCCTCGATATTTATAGCAACAGCAGTTCTCTTTTTATCTATCTGGCTTACAGCAAAAGATAGAGCGTTATCTTCTTTTCCATTTTTGGTATAATCCAAAACTTTTGTGATAACCTTAGCCATAGCATCAGGACAAGAGGTGCAGTTCATACCAGATTGTCTTATAGTTGATGGACAACGTATCCCCTTTAGTTGGTAAACCACCTCATACGGATCAACACCCGAGCGCATAGCAACTGAAACAAGTCTTGCAGTCGCTTCCGACTGGCTTGGACAACCACCCGCTTTACCTGTTGAAGTGAACACTTCACATATACCGTTTTCATCGTAGTTTACAGTTATATATAGGTTTCCGCAACCAATTTTCACCTTCTCGGTAAATCCGCTTGTTATCTCAGGGCGAGGTCTTGGAATGATATTGTTATCGTCGTTAAAGTATAGCTTTCCGCTATCCTCGACTGTCTCACTTACCTCTTCATCTTTTCCGATGTTAAGCACCTGACCATCTCTCGACTTATCCCTATAAATTGTAACACCTTTACAGTCGAGCTGATACGCACGCACAAAAACTTCTTTAACCTCTTCACGAGTAGCATCGCTGCTGAAGTTTACTGTTTTCGATACAGCATTATCGGTGTGGCGCTGGAACGCCGCCTGCATCTTGCAGTGGTAGTCTGGAGAAACATCGTGAGCGCATACAAATATATCGCGCACGTTCTGCGGAATTTCTTCAATATGAGCAATAGTGCCTTCAGCTATAACCTTCTCCATAATCTCTTCGGTATAAAGACCAAGCTCTTCAAGCTTTTCTTTTAGGATAGGGTTTGCCTCTATTAGTTTTGTTCCATCCATAACGTTTCTAAAGTAAGCATAGGCAAAAACCGGCTCAACACCGCTTGAAGCTCCTGCAATCATCGAGATAGTACCTGTTGGCGCTATTGTTGTAACTGTTCCGTTGCGCAGAGTCTCTCCGTTTCTGAAAATGCTCTCACCAAATAGCGGGAACCCACCACGAACCTTTGCAAGCTCTGCTGATGCTTTATGTCCCTCGTCGTTTATAAACTTCATAACCTCTTCGCCAATTAAAACACCAGCCTCGCTGTTATACGCAACGCCGAGACGAAGAAGAAGATCCGCAAACCCCATAACACCAAGCCCTATCTTTCTCGATGCCTTTGTAACCTCTTCAATCTTCTCAAGAGGATATTTATTCACCTCGATAACATTATCGAGAAAATGCACTGAAGAATGGACTATTCGACGGAGTTTATCGTAATCTATCTCGTAGCCGTTAAACCCTTTTTTAATAACAACATTTAAGTTGATAGAGCCAAGATTACAGCTCTCGTATGGCAGCAGTGGTTGTTCCCCACATGGGTTTGTCGCTTCGATTTCACCTTGTGACGGAATAACATTATCTCTGTTTAGTCTGTCAAGGAAGATAATTCCAGGCTCGCCGTTTTTCCATGCACCATCGACAATTTTATCAAATATCTCTTTTGCATTAAGCTCCCCTACAACCTCTTTGGTTTTTGGGTCTATTAAATTATAGTTTTTATCGGCCGCTGCAGCTTCCATAAATGCCTCGGTAATTCCGACTGAAATATTGAAGTTTGTAATCTCAGCATTATCACTCTTCGCATCGATAAACGAGAGAATATCAGGATGATCAACACGGAGTATACCCATGTTAGCACCTCTTCTTGTTCCTCCCTGTTTAACTGCTTCTGTTGCCATATTGAAAACTTTCATAAAGCTCACAGGGCCGCTCGCAACACCACCTGTGCTCGCAACAGTGCTTCCACTCTGACGAAGACGTGAAAAGGAGAAGCCTGTCCCTCCACCGCTCTTATGAATAAGCGCCGCTTGCTTTACCGACTCAAATATCCCCTCCATGCTATCCTCAATTGGTAGCACAAAACATGCAGATAGCTGGCCGAGTGGTTTTCCTGCATTCATAAGAGTTGGTGAGTTTGGCAAAAATTCACCATCTGTCATAAGCTTATAAAATTTGGCAGCCGAAGAAACGGGATCTCCACCATAATTTGCATCTGCTGCCGCAACCGCAGTTGCCACCCTTGTGAAAAGCCCCTCAATTGTTTCAACAACATTATTATTTACATCACGAGTTAAGTATCTACGCTCTAAAACCGTCTTTGCGTTCTCTGAAAAAATCACTAGTAATCCCCCTTATATTGTATGCGTACTTGCTCTAAACACTATATATTGTATCACACAACTATTTTAACTTCAATGTTTTTTTACTATTAATTTAAACAAAATTTAGCAAGAATTTTAATGCAAAATTGTAAAACCAACCTTATTACTGATAAGTTAAATTATCAGGGGAAATAATTGATTTTTTTCTCGAAATATAGTAGAATATAGTTTGTTCGAAAAACCTTTAAAAATAAGGAGAAACTATGAAACTTTACGATGTTGCAATTATAGGCGGAGGAATAGGCGGACTTATGACCGCTCACCGTTTAACTAGCCAAAACCCAAACCTCAATGTAGTAATCTATGAAAAAGGCTTACCACTAAAAAATAGAGTATGTCCTATAGTTACTAAGAAAGCAAAAAGCTGTATCAACTGCAAAAGTTGCGCAATAATGGAAGGACTTGCAGGTGCAGGAGCTTTTTCGGACGGTAAATATGTTATCTCCACCGAGTACGGCGGTTGGTTGCCAGACTTTTTAGAGCACGGAACCGTTATAGATTATATAGAGCAGGCTGATAAAATTCTTGTTTCATACGGTGCTACCACCGAGAGATTTATGCCAAACAACGAGCTTAAAAAGCTATGTTTGCAAAATGATTTACATATGAGTCAGGCGCAGCTAAAGCATCTTGGCACCGACTTTAACTATATAACAATGCAAAAAATGATCGAAGACCTCGAGACCCGTTGTGAGATAGTCACTGGAGCTGAGGTTGTAGCTGTCGATAAGGATAGCCATACTTTGACATATAAAAAAGGCGGAAGTGAAGAGAGTGTTAAAGCATCGAAAATCGTTTTTGCAGTCGGCAGAGTGGGAAGCGGATTCTTCTCGCAGTGGTGTCGCGAGAACGGCATCGCTCTTCGCAACAACCAAATAGATATCGGTGTTCGAGTTGAGCTACCTTCAATTATATGGGAAGATTTTGCAAAGAAGATATACGAGCCAAAAATCCTATATCGCAGCGAGAAATATGGCGATACAACAAGAATGTTCTGCTTTAACGATCGTGGCCATGTTGTTACCGAGAATACAAATGGTATCCTCTCGGTAAACGGACACGCTTATGCAGATGAAGCAAAGAAGACAAACAATACAAACTTCGCGCTTCTCTCAACAATTAGATTTACAGAGCCATTTAAAGAGCCTATCGAGTATGCTCGAGATGTTGCAAAGCTTGCAAACCTCATCTCAGGCGGCAGCGTTATGGTTCAGACCTTTGGTGATCTTATGCGCGGACGCCGCAGTGATGATAGCCGTATTCGAAAATCAACAACAAGACCAACCCTCGATGCTGTTCCGGGAGACCTCTCGCTATGCATGCCAAAGCGCCAGCTTGATAACATAATCGAGACACTTTATGCTCTTGATAAAATAGCACCAGGTACCGCAAACAGAGATACTCTACTCTATGGTATCGAGTGTAAATACTATAGCGCACGACCAACAATGACCGATTTTGTCCTTGATAGCTGTGATGAAATATATGCAGTTGGTGACGGTGCTGGCATTACACGCAGCCTCTCTCAAGCATCGGCAAACGGCCTTTATGTCGCTGATGAGATCCTTAAAAAAGCATAGGTTTAATCAATAACTAATATTTTAAACAATAAAATACCTACCCCCAATCTTTAGATGTTACTCTTAGATTTGGGGTAGGTTTATTTTATCTATTTAGATGTGAAATATTCTATATATAAATGTGTAGGTTTTCATTTTCGACAGGTAATTTATACAGTTTTATCATCAGGGTAATACCAGTAGGAATTAAATCCCGAAAGCTGCTGAATTGTTCCTTTTGGCATCTGCGTTGCGGCATTGAAAATATTCATATAATCGCCAACACCCGTCAAAATCCCCATCGAACCGAATGATAAAACAATATCCGACAAGCTACCGTTTGGCATAAACAGCCAGATTATCATCGGTAAAAATCCAAATACAAGGTTTGGCAATGCCGACATAAATATAAATCGCATTTTAGAAATAGGATCTGTGCATTGAACACAGAACATAGAAAAACTCGCATATAAGTTGACGATAGAATCTTTTGGGAAACAAATAGCATGGAGATATTCGTGCGGTATTATACAAATAAGCGCTAATAAAATTCCGATAGGATGCAACGAAGTTAAAAACTCAACCACAGAAATCCCTTTTATTATCACAAATATCGCTATAATCATACCTGCCGGAACCGATATAAGTGATGAAATTATAAGCATCGAGCGCTCGCTTTTCGGCTCTTTAAACATCACTGCGTTTTCTGGCAAATCAGCAAGTGGCATTGCTTCTTTTTTTAGTTTTCCTCTATAAATAAGTTTCATATTATCTCCTTGCCTTTTAATCAAACATAGGTATTATAGCATGAGATATCCTTTAATACAATCCAACAAACAAGGATAATATAAATGCAAATTTTATGCACTTTTGTTTCTATTTTAAAAATGAAATCGGAAATTCTAAATGTATGGCAACTCAGAGAAGCTATCTGTCGCAACTTTTAGCATTTTTGATACAGTCTGATATATCTGCAAAAAATCGGTCAGCGGAAGAGGATTCTCCCCCTTGCCAACTTCAATAGTTACCCCAACGCCGCCATACCTATCAATATAGTAGTCTTTAAGTCCGCCGCTCTGCGCTAGCGGGTCTGGCGAGCAGATAGCATAATCGGAAACCTCTGCCATTCTTCCGACTATCTCTTTTGAAAGTTCGCTCTCTTTTCCTTTATAGTCGCTATAAATTTCTTCTCCCTGCGAATGTAGTGCGATAACCATTCGCGGCCTGTTCTGCTCGATAAAATCGACGACCGCTCTCGTCTCAGGCTCACTTTCGGGAAATTTCCCAGGATATCTTGTTGCACCGGGCTTATCATACCCTGCTGCTGCAAGGCGCGCACTACCAGCTTCCCAATCGGCATTAAAATTTTGATTAATATCAACGCCACGCCCATTCGCCGACCAACGTACCCCATATCCACTTGCAAGCTCCACCCCATCTGGATTAAGAAGAGGAATAACTAATATATCGTGCAAATTTTCATGCTCATCCTCTAAAAATTTCATCGCAATAAGTGTCGTTATCCATTCAACACCATGCACACCAGCAACGATAAGCAAGCACCCCTTCATCTCTCCTTTGCCGATAGATAGGATATTTCTTCCACAAACGGAAGTTTTAATTGAATTTACAAAAAATTCTTTATTTAAACCTTTGACTTGTGAAATCTTTTCAAGTAAACTGTTATAGAGAAGATTTTTGTTATAGAAATCCAAAAGTATCACCTCAATTAATTCTATTAAAATAGGAGGGCAAATATGTTTTTTGAAAAACAGCTTTCAACAAAAAAGATATACGATGGCGCAATAGTCTCTCTACGTGTTGATGATGTAGAGCTTCCAGATGGAAAAATGAGCAAAAGAGAGGTTGTCTCACATTCGGGCGGTGTTTGTATACTGCCGATAGACGACGATGGAAACTGCTATTTCGTCCGCCAGTTTAGGTACCCGTTTGGCAGAGTTCTCCTCGAGCTTCCAGCGGGAAAACTTGAAAAGGGCGAAGACCCAAAAGACTCAGCTATAAGAGAGCTTCGCGAAGAGGTTGGTGCTGTTTCAGATAAAGTTTCTGACCTTGGAAAATTTATACCTACCTGTGCCTATCTTGACGAAGTTATCCATTGCTATATGGTGCAGAACTTGGAATTTGTCGGACAAAAACTCGATGACGGCGAGTTTTTAGAAGTAGAAAAAATAAAGATCGAAGATGCTGTACAGATGGTTTTGCAGGGTGAAATAGAAGATGGAAAGACCCAAGCAATCATCCTAAAAGCAGCATTAATTATAAAACAAGGAGTTTAATATGAAGAAAATAATACTAGATGTAGACACCGGTAGCGATGATGCAGTAGCTATAATGGCGGCTGTGAAGTCGGCTAAACTCGACCTTTTAGCAGTTCTTGCAACTCATGGAAATCAACCACTCGATAGCACTCTTGACAACACCCTTCGTGTTATGAGCTTTCTTGAGAGCGATGTTCCTGTTTATAAAGGCGCTACTTATCCAATTTGCAAGGATTTATACCCTGGACGAGAGGCATCAGCTGCGAATATCGACAAACCTATCCTTATAATTGATGGCAAAGAGGTGGCACTTCACCAGAAAAATATAGGTCTACCTGACCCAACAGTTAAAGAACAGGCGGTAAACGCTGTCTTTTATCTTATTGACACTCTTCTTAAAAGCGATGAGAAGATTACAATTATCCCTGTTGGTCCGTGCACAAATTTAGCAACAGCTATGCGTCTTGAGCCGAAGATAATCGAGAAAATCGAAAAGATTATAGTTATGGGTGGCGGCGATGCTATGGGTAACAGAACAGCTGCGGCAGAATTTAATTTCTACGGTGATCCTGAAGCTGCGAAAATCGTTGTCAACAGCGGTCTTCCAGTTATCTTGATAACTCTCAACGCAACCCACAGCGCACTTTTCTCAAAAGAAGATTCAAAAAGACTGCATAATACCGGTAGCAAAGAAGGCGCTTTCGCGGCAACACTAATTGACCACAGGATAGATTTTGAAACACTATCGATGGGCAAGCCATCACCTGGAACAGCTGTTCACGATGCTATCGCTGTTTTATATGCAATTGATGAGAGCGTTGTAACAGAGATTGAGCGCGTTGATTGCGATGTTGATATCGGCGGCGGAGCGAGCGATGGAATGCTTCTACCTGATAGACGCGGATTTGGAAAGCCTGTAAACGAGAATGTATATATTGCGAGTAAGGTTGATAAAGCGAAGGTCTTAACCATGCTAACTGAGCTATTTTCATGATAGGGGCGATTTTGTGAGATTTTTGATAAAGACCGCAACAACAATAGTTATGTTTTTCTTTGTTGTTGGAATTGTTTTTACAGTTGTCGAGACGATTTCTTTCAACCTTGATTACTACGATAACAGCTACAAAGAGCTTGGAACAGCAGAAGATATCGGCATAAGCCATGATGAGCTTATGAACGCTACCGATACCCTACTCTCCTATATGCGCGGTGAACGTGATGATATGGAGGTATCTGCCACTATCGATGGCGTTTATCGCGAGGTGTTCTATGAGCGTGAAAAAGAGCATATGGTTGATGTAGTAGCGCTGTTTAATAGCTTTGCACTTATGCGAAATATTGCATTTATCGCAGCAGTGATAGTCAGCGCACTACTGATATATAAAAAGAAAGCCCTCTGGCTTTTATCGTCTTTTCGCTCGGCAGTTTACGCATTTATTTTGTTTTTAGCAGGACTTGGATTATGGGCTTTAATAGATTTTAATTCTCTCTGGACTGTTTTCCATCTCGTTTTATTCCGAAACGACCTATGGCTGCTCGACAGCAGCATTTCTATTATGATAAATATGTTCCCTCTTCCATTTTTCTACAACATGGTTACAACTATCCTATTAGTCTCTGCATCGATTATTGTTGTATTGTTTGCGATTGCAACCCTTTGCAGAAATATTATAGTTAAAAAGCTGCGTAAAGATAGAATTTCTTCAAAAGAGAAGATTGACGAGCTTGAAAAAAAGATAAAGAAACTTGAAGATGAAGCAAAAATTGACGATCAGCCTAAAGAAACGTTGGAAAACTGATAAAATATCAGTAAAACAGCAGAGATAAGTTATTTTTTGTTGAAAAACAAATGGTTTTGTAGTAATATATTAATATATTTATTAAAGGAGATTAAAATGAACAGTTATCAAAACAACCACAGATTCCAACCGCACAGATCATCACTTGGAATGGACGCAAACGTTCTAGCGATGCTAATTTATGTTATTACAGGAGCTTTAAACTTCTTTCTTGGAGATTTGTCATATTTCCTATTCCTCCTTCCTCTAATAGTTTTGTTCATCGAGAAAGAAAGCGATCTTGTTCGTTTTCACGCAGCACAGTGTACCCTTCTAAACCTATTCAATATGGCAGTCTCATTCCTAATAGGTTTTATTGGTCAGGCGATGATCTATTCATCAAACTCGATTGGAAGCTTTGGCAGCTCAATTGCAATAACAGGTATACTTGTATTAATATTCGGAATATTTGTTCTTGTAGTTTCTATTATGCAATGCCTAAAAGCTTATGCGTTGCAGATCAACTTCATACCACTGCTCGGCCCAATCGCTCTACAGCTTGTTGATAAGATTAAATCAAACCAGAGTAATAATAACCAAGGCGGATACACTCCTCCACAAAATGGCGGATATAACCAAGGCGGAATGAATAACACACAAAATAACGCTCAAGGCGGCTTTACCCCTCCTGCTCAAGGCGGTTTTACCCCTCCACAGAATGGCAACTATAACCAAAACGGCATGAATGGCACGCAAGGCGGCGTTCAAAATGGCGTTCCAAATAATGCTCAAGGTGGTTTCACTCCTCCAGCTCAGGGCGGGTATACTCCTCCACAGAACGGTGGATATAACCAAAACGATATGAACGGTGCACAAGGCGGTTTCACTCCTCCAGCTCAAGGCGGTTTCACTCCTCCACAGAACGGCGGATATAACCAAAACAATATGAACGGTGCTCAGGGTGGTTGCCCTCCTCCAGCACAAGGTGGTTTCCCTCCTCCAGCACAAGGTGGGTTCCCTC
>CAYJGP010000031.1:0-3253 GCA_964369435.1 uncultured Oscillospiraceae bacterium
GATAGCTATCGAAGGCACTCCGTTTAAACTATCATATAGATATTCTCCGTCTTTAAACGAAACTATGCTTAAGTCCTCATCGGTTAGAAGTCTTTCATCCAAAAAGTCGATTTTAGAAAATATATCTTTTAAATCTGCTTTTGTCATTTCACACCTCCTTTTATAGACTATATCAGTATAGTATCAGATGATACTGTGATTGTCAAGATGAACAGTCTCGTTTGAGACTATATGTTTTTGTGTAAGTGCTTCCTATACTACGTTTTCATGGCAAGTCGTTTTCAAAACCAAAGTCGGTAGATTATTTGTAATATTTACTACAAAGTTAGCTCAAATATAGTTAATTATTTCGTGAATGAAATAAAGTGCTTTAAATTTGCAGATGCCATAAAAAGATTAAGTTTTAGAAAATGGTATAGCAGATCTTCTAAAACATTGGTATTAATCCGTTTTACCTGCACCGAATTAATTAAATTAGCTTTATTACTCAAACTATTGAATTTAAGCCGATTTTTTGATAAAATATAATAAAGTGTAAATTCGAAAATAGTTAGTTATCTCTAATGTCAGTTGCGGATTTTCAATTTGTTAGGCGGAAGATACATGCAGATAATTAGTGTTTGTTGCACAGAGGATGGAAACAGTTGAATTTCAAATTTACAACATTAAGTTTAGTTTGTATTCAAGATTTTTATATAATAGGGGATGGATTAGTATGAGGGTGGAGCTTGTCGATATAGTTTTTGCAGTATCTTTATTAGCGATGTTTGTCTATCAGTTATCAATCTTTTCCTATGCGTCTAGCTTGTTGATTGGTGGTATTAAAAATAATTGGATTTTTGCAGCTTTTGCACTGTTTAATACTTCAACGTTTGCTTATGTTCAATATACACAGGTAGATCTGTATATAATAATGATTATTTTTTTAGTAGCACTAACAATAGAATTTAAATTAATATCTAAGACAGACTTTGTTCAGGTGTTTTGTGGAGCTGCGATATTTGTTTTGCACATATTTGCTATTGTAACGCCACTGATTATCATATTTAGCAGTATGACTAATATTTCACCGGCAGATATAATAAAGGATTCGGTTTATGACCATATCGCAGTTATTATAGTTTCTGTTACATTGACTTTGGCACATGAGGTAGTTAAAAAATATATTGATAATACCTCTATCCAGAGGGTGACTATTAAAAGCAAACATTCGGTAATACTCCTTTGTTCAATAGTGTTAATTATATTTCTTCAAGTAGACCATTCGATGGCGATGATGACTGATGTGTTTTACTCTGAACAGATAATTCTCTCGTTTGCGATTTCACTAGCTTCGCTTTTAATTTTTTACCTTTTCTTCTTATATGCAATAAATCTAATTGATGCAAGTCTATATAAAAGATACTCAGACAAGGTTATCGGAGAGCAGCAAAAAATCTCAAAACAAAAAGAGACACTCATAACAAAGATTGAGCGAGATGAACTCACAGGAGTTTTTAATCGCGGATACATAATGGATGAGCTTGAGAGGATGTGTGAGGAAGATACCGATTCATTCTATGTCTTGTTTATCGATATAAATGCATTGAAATATACAAATGATAACTTTGGTCATAAAACGGGTGACAGACTAATACTAAAGATAACACATGCAATTATAAGTACTGTTCGAGAGTATGATATTGTTGCTCGTATTGGTGGAGATGAATTCTTAGTAGTTATGCCAAATGCTAAAGGAGAAGATTGCGAGAATGTTATTTCGCGTATAACCCAGTGTATTGAGCGGCAAAACGAAGCAGAAGAAATTTTAATTTCAGCAAGTATAGGCTCAATTTTTGTGGATAAGCAGGTTCGAGAGAAGGGTGTTAGCTATATTTTATCGGTTGCTGATGAAGACATGAGAAAAAATAAAGAGCTATTCTATAAAAAGAGAGAGGGTGATACGGTATGACAATTTTAACTATACTTCTTGTTGTATCGTTTATAGGCTATCACTTCACCTTTTTCTCGTACTGTGGATATATATTTAATGTGAATAAATTTCCATGGAAAGAAAGTATTCTATGCGGAGCGGCAAATCTAGCTTTTTGGTTTATTTATCTGTTCCATGTATCAGCAAGTTACGAGGCTTCTGCGATTATTATTTATGCGCTTATATTATTGGCGGAAACGAGAATAGTGTTTAAAGCAACGCTCACTCAAATGCTGTTTATCGCGGTAACATTTACCATAAATCTATTTGCTAAGAGGTTGGCGGTACTCGCTACAATGGCGATATTAAATCACAACACGATTGGTTTTGTACTTACGGATCTGAAACTTTCAACTTTTGTTACGATAACTTGTTTTACAGTATCGATTTCAACGATTACGTTTGCACGGAAAATGATTCCGAGAAACTCGCTCGATACCATTTTATCCGATAGCAAAAACCTAACTTTTTTAACAACTGCATACTCAATTCTTTTTGGTGCGCTATTTATGTTTTTCCTTACAGTAGAAGCGGATTTTAGCACTAGATTGTTACTTCACTGTGTTGTTTTGGGAGGTATAGTTATAAGTGCATTTGCAGTATTTATCATTTTTGCCTATAACTTAGCAGAACTTCGTATTCAAACTGAGACATACAAAAGGCTGAGCCGGAAAAATACCGAAGATCTAGAGAAGATCAAAGACCTTGAAAAGATGGCGGTAAAAGACGCTCTAACATATTTATACACAAGAGATTATGCAGATGAGCTAATTCTGAAGATGAGTAGAGCAGAAGATTTTTTCTTTGTTGCTTTTATAGATCTCGATGGTCTTAAAATCGTAAATGACAATCATGGACATGAAGAAGGCGACTTCTATATTAAAACTGTTGCTGAAATACTGCAAGATTATTTCAAGGATGATGTGGTATGCAGGTATGGTGGAGATGAGATCGTAATTATCGGAAAATGTAAGAGTGAGGATGAAGTTACAAAAAAACTAATTCAAAGCTATAAAGCGGTTATCAATATTCCAAAGCTTTACCGCAAAAAATATAAAACTTCGATAAGTTACGGGGTTGCATTTAAGCATGCAAATGAAGTTATCGCAGCATCTGAATTGATAGCAATTGCCGACACCCGCATGTATGAGCTAAAGCGAAGCAACAATAAGCATCGCAAGGTTGTTTCGGTAAAGGGATAAGCTTATCTCGTTTTACCTTTTTAGAAAAAACTAAAATGTCAAACGTGTTTTTAAATTTAAATGAATGTTTTTAGTTTTT
>CAYJGP010000031.1:3263-15507 GCA_964369435.1 uncultured Oscillospiraceae bacterium
TATGCAATAGAAATTAAAGGCGATTAGAAGTTAAACTGAGAATAAAGTGATATAAAAAATTCCAATGCGAAGCGGTAGGTGCAATATTTATAGCCGTTTAGTTCACCGCATTTGTGGTGGAGTGGTTTTAGTTTTTAACGAAAATTTATTAGTGGTAGTTATTTGTCAGCAAGTAACAGCAATTCAACATAGACCCGACATTTGCTAGGTTGTCACGATTATGACAAAAAGAAGGCATAAAATATAAATATATTTAATTGAGGGTGTACAAAAATGTTGGAATATAATTTATTAGCAGAATATAATTCGGGGTTTATTTTGACATAAATAATATTTAGCGTTATGCGAGATTATGACTATAGAAATTTAAAGTATAAACTACTGAGAGGGATGTATTACTCAGCTTTTATTAGTGTGTTTTTAACAATTCTATCTATCTTAACTACAACTACTCTCGTAGATTATTCAAGCTACTTTTTATCATATACTTTGATGCTTTTATATTTCATTTTCTTACCTTGTTTGCCGGTAATGTTTATCCTCTACTCGATAACTATAACTGACGACAGTTCAAATGAGAAAGATCAGTATAAAAAGCTTAGGCCTTATTGTATTCCGTATTTAATATATGTAGTGATAATATTTGCGAATATATTTACAGATAAAATCTTTACGATTGATGAAAACCTTTATTATATTAGAGGGGACTGGTATCAATCTCCTTATGTTGTCAGTGCGTTTTACATATTCATGCTATTGTATCTAGCGGTGAAAAATTTGAAAACTGCATATAAAGAGATAATGCAGGTATTAAGTTTTACATTTATATTCTCATCATGTATAACAGCGTTACAGTTTTTTGTGGATGATATTATCCTTACCGGCACAATATACACTTCAAGTGTTTTGATAGTGCATCTATATATTCAAAACGTTCGAAAGTCTGCAGACCACCTAACAGGCATTAATAATAGAATTGCACTAACTCATAGAATAAATGAGTTTATAAAAAATAACGATGACTTTTCATTATATATAATAAGTTTGCGTGATTTTAAAAGTGTGAATGAGAGATATGGACTTGAAACAGGAGATAAATTATTAAGAGTTGTTTCTGAAAATCTATCAAAGAAATTCACAGCATATAGCACATTCAGGTATAGTGGTGATGAATTTGCTATTCTATCTAAAGATTTAAGCGATGAGTATTTTGATAAAGTAAATGCAGTGGTGGATTTATTAAACCGTCCAATACTGTTAGATGGTTTTGATGTTATTTTAGACTTGATATTTGTTCGGGTTGATTATCCAACATTCTCGAAAAATTCCAAAGATTTAATCTCAGCTGCAGATTATTCAGTGCGTACATTAAAAGAAAAATCTGGCGATGATAAATATTTATATGAAATTTCCATTATGCAGATAATGTCTGAGAAGAATTTAATGACACATAAAATTATTAATGCACTTGCGAGTGATGATTTCAAAGTACACTACCAGCCAATTTTCTCTGTTGAAAAAAATGCATTCACTAAAGCAGAAGCCCTTGTGAGGATGCTTGATGATGAAAAACTTCTTTATCCAAACAGCTTTATTGATCTAGCTGAAAAAACCGGCCTGATAACAAAAATAACCTATAAGGTTTTAGAGAATGTATGCAGCGATTTAAGAAGACTGCTCGATAACAAGCAGTTGAGTTCACAGTTTGAATCAATTTCGGTGAATTTCCCATACTACCAATTTGTCTTGCCCGATATGATTGAAAAGGTTGATGAAATTCTATTAAAATATAATATTGCACCTTCGATGATTAAGATTGAAATCACCGAGAGAACGCTTATTTCAGATAGCATAAACATGAAAGATATTATGAAAAAAATGCAGGAAAAGGGATTTGTTTTCGAACTCGATGATTTTGGTATTGAATATTCTAATATGAGTGTATTTTTAGATTTACCGTTGGATATTATAAAAATCGATAGGAGCCTTCTGCTTTCTGCAACAAAAACAGAGGAAAACAAAAAGTTTTTTGAACATCTTATATTAGGTATTAAATCTACCAATAAGAAGATCATCGTTGAGGGTATCGAAGAAGTTGAACAAAAAGAGCTATGCATTCACTGCAAATGTGATTATATCCAAGGCTACTATTTTCAAAGCCGACTTCTATTGATGAAGCCGTTGCATTTATAGGTGCAGATAAAGATTAACTTGACTTTTGTATAAATAAAGTAGAAGACAGTTAGGTTTTTTGTAAAACACACGAGCATTTAATAAACCAATATTAATAAAGTTATAGCAAAACCGCACCTATCAGATAAGATAGTGTGCGGTTTTGCTGTATTTAAGATATTGGTGTCTACAGTTCTGTCGGCATGTCTTGTTTGTTTTCTAAAATCTGAAAAAGTCGATAGCATACTGCTAATTAAATCGCATAAGAAACATAGTCACATCATCATCCGACATGCGCTTTATTGTTTTCATACCACATTTTTCATATTTATCCGATTTGATTTGTGCATCGGTATCGAGCAAACAAGGAATATTCTTCTCTGCCGCCAAAGCAAAGGGCATTGAAAGTAGCGTTTTCATATATCCTTGTCCTTGAAATGCCTTTGGCACAACAAGCATAAATATCGCTATGTAGTTGTCCTCGTCTTTGTAGGTATCCTCATAGCCGCTCCAACCTTTTAGCGCTTGAACTAAGTTTATCAAAGAACGCAATTTAACCCTTGATAACAGCTTAAAAAGCATTGAAAATTGGTACTTTAATGCTGGCTTGTTATCTTTTGTCCAGTAAGCGATAAACCCTTCGTGTCTCTCAGAAATGCTATAAAGGCACCCGCTGTTATAGCAGATTTCTGTGAGAACAGAAAAATATGCGATACCGTCTTTCTGGGTAAAACCCTCTACCAAAACCCCAGGTTCTGCCATAAATGACTCACCGATGGATCTCCCAATTTCAGCAAGCTTTTCTTTATCAATATTTTCTACTTTTATCATAACTCACATTCCTTCAATAGATTATGATTTTCTTTTAAAAATAAAAGTTTCTTCGCTTCGCTCATATTTATCTTATATACTGCTCAGTTTGTATCTTAATATCATAGCGTATTCACTGCTTTTTTCTGTAATGATGTTTTTAGGTATAATACTCTCAAGACTTTGGGCCTTTTCATCGTAGAAGTATTCAGGGAACCTTTTTGATATGTAGATACGTGCCATTAGCGGAATAAATAAAGTGTCGGGAACGCCGCTTAGTTTTTTGTTATCCATAGTTTTTACACTACCTTTCTTGCGCAGAAATATATGAGTGAACCGTTACAGCTAAAAAATTCAAGCTCGAAATCTTTTGAAAGTCTTTGTTTTATTGATTCCTCACTGTCAAACGGCAATGTGAAAAAGCCTTTTTTTGCAAGTATTTTTTTAACAACGAAATCGGCAATATTACCTTTGCCTTCTACATAAAAACTCGAAAGCAGTATACCGCCTTTTTTAAGTACTCGAGTCACTTCTGCAAAAGCCTTATCTTTATCGGGGAATACATGAAACCCATTCATACTTAAAACAATATCAAAGCATTCGTCGAGGAAGCTTAAATTTGCCACATCGCCCTGAACAAGCTTTACATTCTCTCCACTAATTCTCTCTCTTGCGATATCTAGCATATCTTCACTATAATCAAGACAGGTTATATCGGCAGTTTTCATCTCGTTGTACTTTTTGGCGGTGAAAACTCCTGTCCCAACAGGAACATCGAGGATTTTGCCGCTGAATTCGTTTGGTATTCTACCTAGAAGTTGTTCTGCAATAAAATTATTGTTTCCGCCCTTCCAAACTATTTTGGAGTAAAGTTTGCTCCACCAAGTTTTATGGGTAATAATCACATCATATATGTTTTTTGTCGACTTATATGAGCTTTGTATTTTATCTGCCATATTCTCTCCTTAAACTACTAAAAATAATATTGTTGCAAAATAAGCTACATCAGCCTCGACTGCTTTGCTTTACAAAAAGCTTGCAGAGTGGTAAAATTTGCTTTTTTAATTTTTTAGTGATAAACAAAATTCTAATAGTTAGTTTACACTAACATAATTATATCTTATAAAGCTAAAAAGTCAAGGCAACTGAAGCGAATAGCTAATTATTTAATGGGATTTATATAGCGATATAGAAATTGAGATTATACGATAGTATAAAGGTTTGTTTTTAGATATAATGATATTTTAAAAAGATATCTGTATATTTATCTTTAGAAAAAATGATAAAAGGGAAGTATGATAATTGTATTTTGGTATAAAACTGTTTATCCATTTCCTTTAATCAAATTTTAATAAATCTATGCTATAATAAAAAAGAAAATAAGCTTTTGGAGGGGTGCGTATGCGAATTTTACTTGCAGAAGATGAGCGAGATATGAATAAAATAATCACAAAAAAATTAGTATCCGAGGGCTATGCTGTTGATAGTTGTTTTGATGGTGAAACAGCACTCGTCTATATAACAAGTGCCGAATATGATGTGGTTATTCTCGATATTATGATGCCAAAACTAGATGGCTTTGAGGTGCTTAAATCAATGCGTTCTAAATGCATTGAAACGCCTGTGATATTTCTAACAGCAAGGGATGCCGTTTCAGATAGGGTTCTAGGTCTTGATTTAGGCGCAAATGATTATCTTGTAAAGCCATTTTCTTTCGAAGAACTCATGGCTCGTATTCGTGTTATGACGCGACTGAAATCTGGAAAGTCAACGAGCATACTATCGGTTGCCGACTTGTCACTCGATACAAGCTCACATATAGTAAAGCGTGGCGATGTGGTTATAAATCTATCGGCAAAAGAGTATGCAATCCTTAAATATATGATGCATAATGTCGGGATTGTACTGTCGAGAGAAAAGATTGAAAATCATATTTGGAATCACGACTATGAGGGCGGTACAAATGTTGTCGATGTATATATCAGGTACCTTAGAAAGAAGATTGACAGCGATTACGAGATAAAACTTATACATACAGTAAGAGGGAGCGGCTATGTGCTTCGGGAGGGTTTATGAAAAAAGTATCGGCAAAAATAAGGCTCACCCTTTTTACAACATTTCTTATGGTACTCATGGCAAGTGTTTTAATCGCTCTGATGCTCTCGCTTAGTGATGATATTGTTTTAGCAAACAGTATCTCCCAACTAACCGAAGTGGTCGATGACAATTCAGATGAACTTGAATATGATGATGGAAAACTCGACATAGATGATGTTGATCTGTTCAAAAAGGGCGTATACACGCTACTATATACCGAAGAAGGTGAATTTATCGATGGTGATTTTCCTATAGAAGGTATCTCTGCACTTCCGTTTATCGACAAGGAAACTAGTGAGTTTACCGATGGTGGAACGCTGTATTATGTCTATGACAGACTGTCACCTGTAGAAGATTCACACTCGCTTGTTTGGATGCGTGGAGTTATCGCGGTAGATGAGGTCGCAACTGCTGCAAACAGTATTTTGCAAACCGCACTATTCTCACTGCCGATTTTTGTTATTTTAGGAGCTGTTGGATGCTACTTTATTGCTAAAAGCACATTTCGCCCTATAGATAAAATTGTAAAAACAGCAGAGGAGATAAGCGAGAGCGAAAACCTTTCTCTACGCATTGACTTACAGGGTGGAAGTCCCGAAATAAGGAAACTTTCAGATACATTTGATAGCATGTTTGAACGGTTAGAAAGTGCGTTTGAGGCAGAAAAGCAATTCACCTCCGATGTTTCACACGAGCTTCGAACACCGACCGCTGTTATCTTAGCGCAATGCGAATATGCGATTGGTGAAAAGATAACACTAGAAGATAAGGAAGACGCGCTTGAAACTGTACAACGGCAAGCACAAAAGATGTCAAACCTCATTGCTGATCTATTAAATCTTATGAGAATGGATAGAGGCGCAGAAAAAGCACAGCTTCGGCAGATAAATTTAAGTGATCTCGTGAAAGACATCTGCGAAGAGCAGAGCTTACTTGCAACTGGTAATGTCAAGCTAACCTATGATATTAAAGAAAATATTAGTGGAATGTTTGATTATACTATGATTAACAGAATGCTCGCAAACTTAATAAGCAATGCATTCTGCTACAAAAAGGAAATCACAACTGCAAATGCCCATGTGACACTTGCGAAAACCGATACAGAAATTATCTTGTCGGTGAAAGATAATGGTATAGGTATAGCAAAGGAGCACAGGGAGAAAATTTGGCATAGATTTTATCAAGTGGACACTTCACGCACATCAAGTCAATTCGGAAGTATGGGACTTGGGCTGTCTATGGTGGCACAGATAGCAAAGTTGCATCATGCGAAAGTTGAGCTCGAAAGCGAACAGGGTCAAGGCAGTGTGTTCACTGTGAAGTTTCCAAAATAAATTTTACTATTTTAATGTTGTTTTAATTTTACTACTTTATAATTTAGTTACACCAAGGGAAAGCTAAATTGTAAAGTAGTTTTTTAATAAACTAAAAACATTATATACAGTTGAAAGGAGACGCTAAATGACAAATAATATAAAATTCATGCTCCTTGGCATATTTTTAGCAGTGATGAGCGCAGTAGGGTTTATTTTAGCAGATGAAGTTGAGGTATCTTACATTGTAGCTATAGCTTTGACTATAGCGGCAGTATGTACATTTTTAAAGGGATTTACAGAAAGTGATAAGGCTTATATATCAGAAAATGAGACAAAAACTTTGAAACTATCGGCGCAAAATCAGGAAATCACAAATGAAGTTAAAAATTATGAACTAAATACGAGGAGGTATTTATAATGAAATCTAAAATAACAATGAAAACTGCCGGTATTATATCGTGTGCTACTCTTCTTACATTAGCATTGGCAGGTGGTGTTTTTGCTTTAACAATGCCTGCAACAACAAATAATTCAGAACAATCGGTTGCAGAGCAAAATTTATTCTCACAGAACGAGAACTATATTGGTGAAACAGAAGCAAAAGCGATAGCACTTGCACACGCAGGACTTGCTCAGGCTGATGTATCACAGATGATATGCAAGCTTGACTATGATGATGGCGTTGCAGAGTATGAAGTGGAATTTTGGGATGGCACAACCGAGTATGACTACGAAATTAATGCGGTGAGCGGTGCTATTATAAGCTACGATTATGATATGGAAAGCTATGATGGGACAGCTGTAACCCCGCCTACCACAACTGATTATATCGGTGAAGTGAAAGCTATATCGATAGCACTTGCACATGCAGGTGTGTTAGAAAGTGAAGCTGGTTTTATCAAGTGTGAGTTCGATATCGATGATGGACGCGCCGAATACGAAGTTGAATGGCAAATTGGCAGAACAGAATACGAATATACTATCAGCGCTACCGATGGTGCGATTTGGGAGCATGATGTAGATTACGATGATTAAGCAGATATAGTCGCGATAAGCGAATGGTAAAGCAAAAAATCTCATTGAAAATATTTTCAATGAGATTTTTTTGTTTTATCGGTTATTACTCAGAAACTACTAAATTAAAATCGCAAATATCATCGCCATCGCCTATGGTTTTTGTCCGTCCCCAAATTAATTTCGGATGCATATTTCCATAGATTATATCATCACCTCTGCAAAATGCTTTTGTTATTTCTGGATAGCCGTATTTCGCACATAAATCTGCATAAGGGCATTTTGTCATATCAAAACGCATTTCTTTTGCTGATATTTCGTGGAAGTTTGCATCAAACCTCTGTTTAATACCAAACTTTTTCTTTGTCATATTTCCAAACAGCTGTGGCATTTTTTTGTAAATACCCGGTATCTTCATAACCTTTGCAACGAGTTTAGCAGCCTTATAGCTTCTCCATTCTATAAACTTAAAAGTAAAATCAAGTGCATCTTCTCTTGGTATTCCATGAGCAATTTGAGCGTCAATAACTGAAATACAAGGGTATATTTTCACATGGGTATGGCTGTGCATAGCTTTTGGCTCGTCTGCGTTTTCTTCGCAGAGATTGCCAAATCTATCAAATGAAGAGTCTGCGATTATGCTGCCTTTTTCATTGCCATAGCTTTCAATTAAGAATTTTTTTGCTTGTGATAAAAACTGATTTTTAGTCATTATTACATCTCCTATTTATTAGTTTGGGGCGGATATATAATCCACCCCAATTATAAATTTTTATGAAAGTACCCAGTTCATGCTCTGTGTCTGAAGCTTTATCATATTCTCGTAATCCGAGGATTTTGCGAGCAGCTCACTATGAGTACCTTCTGCTGAAACCTTGCCCTCTTTTAGCAGTACGATTTTATTCGCCCCTGCAATAGTCCTCATTCTATGGGCGATAACGATAACTGTCTTATCTTTTGTAAGCCTTGAAATTGCTTTCTGAACGGCACTCTCGTTTTGAATATCAAGCGATGAAGTCGCCTCATCAAGAAGTACAATCGGAGCGTCTTTGAGTAGCGCTCTTGCAATAGATAATCGCTGCCGCTCACCACCTGAGAGTTTTGAGCCGTTCTCACCGATTAGTGTGTTATAGCCTTCAGGCATACTTAGTATAAAGTCATGGCACTGTGCATTTTTAGAGGCTTCGATAACATCTTCATCGGTAGCGCCTTTTCTGCCTATGCGGATATTTTCCATAACTGTGTTGTTAAACAATGTAACATCTTGGAAGACGATAGAGATTTCTTTAAGAAGAGTTTCAGGGTCAACTGTGCTTACATCTTCATCTCCTATTGTGATTTTACCGCTGCCAACATCCCAAAATCTTGCTGCGAGTTTCATAGCGGTGCTTTTGCCGCCTCCAGAAGGACCTACAAGGGCTGTAACTTCACCTTGTTTCGCTGTGAATGAAACACCGTTTAAAATCGTTTCGCTTGTATCGTAAGAAAACTGCACATTATCAAAGTTTATATCATAGCCTTGCGGTGAGATATCCTCTTTACCTGTTTGTGCTTTAGTATTTTCAAATTCTTTCATGCGAACGACACTTTTAAGCGAGATAAATATTCCTGCAAGGTTTACAAGTGCGCCTGCAAGTGGGTCATAAATGCGTGAGGCTATCATTAGAAAGACAAGGAAGGTGAGTAGCGTTACTTCGCCAGCAGCAAGCAGAGTGGTTCCAACTATCATAGTTGTGGCAACGCCGACTTTTAATATCATCTGAGATAGATTTACAAAAGTACCCATAACAAATTCTGCTTTAATGCTTGCTTTTTCGTGGTTATCGAAGTGCTTATCCATAATATCAAGATGTGCACCCTCTCTATTATTTGCTTTAATATCTTTAACGTTTTCAAGGCACTCTTGAATTTTATCAAGATATGTAAGAGTGATAACCTTTGTTTTTATTGTGAAATAATCTTGAAGTTTTTTAGTGGCTATGCAGAGGATAAATGATATAGGAATAACCCAAGTAAGCGAGAGTGCAAGTCGCCAGTCGAACACAAACATGCAAATACCCATAATAACTGTTGATATAATTGATCCTATAAAACCTGGGATAAAATGCGAAAAGGCGTTTTCCATCATTGTAACATCGCCCATCATTGTTGTGGTGAGGTCGGATAAATCTTTTTTTCCAAAGAAAGATAATGGCAGTTTGCGAAGTGTTTCAGCAAGTGAAATTCGCATATTCGCACTTTCGCCGTATGCAGAAATATAGCAGTAGTTATACTGAAAATAGTAAAGCACAGACAGTAAAAGCATTATAAAAATCGCATAGCCAATATAAACTAAAACGGTGTAAACAGGGGAGCTTCCCGCTAAAATTGGCATAAGTGTATCCTCTATAAAATAGTAGGAGATACCGCTGACGGCCATAATTGCGATATTAATAATCACAGTTATAATACTTGCCTTTAGCAGCTCACTCGCTCCAAATTCAGTTAAGGCAAAGGTTTTTTGTAAAAACTTTTTCATTATGCACCCTCCTTTGTGTTTTCATCGTTCCAGATAAATGCGTTGTTATATTCAGTCCACATTTCGCTATAAAGCCCACCTTTTGAGACAAGCTCATCATGGGTGCCGCACTCAGCCACTTTACCGTCGGCTATGAGATAAATTAAGTCGGCATTTTTTATAGTTGAAAGCCTATGTGCTATCATAAGCACAGTTTTGCCCTTTGTAAGCTCGCTCATTGCAAGCTGGATTTGATGTTCATTTTCAGGATCGGCAAACGCAGTTGCTTCATCGAGTAGGATAATTGGCGCATCGCGAAGAATTGCCCTTGCAAGTGCTATTCTCTGCGCCTCACCGCCAGATAGATAAACACCTTTAGTTCCGTAAATGGTATCAATGCCATTTGGCAGTTTTGCAATAATATCTTCACAACGTGTAACTTTTAGCGCCTTGTTCACTTCATCTATCGTAGCATCTGGTTTTCCTTCACGCAGATTATCTAGAATACTCGCTTTATAAAGATTTGTGTTTTGGAAAACAAATGAGATATTTTTCATAAGCTCGGTGTGGGGGATATCACGGACATCGATACCGCCGATTGAAACGCTTCCACTATCGACATCCCAAAATCTTGGGATAAGGGTTGCGAGAGTTGTTTTTCCTCCGCCAGACGGACCGACAAAAGCAACTGTTTGCCCTTGTTTTATAGATATATCCACATTATCAACTGCTTTTTTGTCTGTGTTTGGGTATGTGAAAGAGATGTTTTTCATCTCAATATCTGCAGTTTTAGGAGATTTTGGAGCATTAGTTTTTGCGAGTGGTTTCTCACTGAGTAAATTATCTATACGATTAAGGGCATCGCTTGCAAGCATAGAATGTTGCATAACCCACATAATTTTCATCATCATCAGCGAAGCAATTGGAGTGAAGATTAAGTAGAAGAAAAAGCTTAAAAAGAAGCTGGTCATATCACTTTGACCACTTATAATAAAAATAGAAGAGAGGACTAAAAATATCGGAGTGCTCGCTAAAAATACTTGAAACATAGTCATAGGAGTTCTCATCCGATAAGAATACTCAGATACATATTTTTTATACTGCGTTATTACATTATGAAAACGCTCAAATGAGAAAACAGACTGGTTAAATGTTTTTACAACAGGAACACCGCGTACATATTCAGTGGCTTCGTTATTCATATTTTCAAGAGCAGTTTGGTATTGCTTTATTCGAAGAGGCTGATCTTTTCCCATGCCAGACATCATAGCGACCATTGCAAGAACAAGGGGAGCTAGGCTAATTAGTCCAAGGCGCCAATCGAAAACAAACAGCACTATAAGAACAGCGATAGGTGTTGTGTATGCTCCGACTAAATCTGGAAGTTGGTGAGCTAGATATGTTTCGGTAGCTCCAGCACTATCGTTTATAATTCTGCGCAGTTTACCACTCCCGTTATTAGAAAAAAATCCAATCGGTAAGCTCATAATGTGATTTAGGGCAGTTTTTCTTATATTTTTTGCGATCCTATATGCAGCAATATGGGTAAACATAAGTGCAACTAAATAAACAAACATCGCTCCAATCGCAGAACCAACTGCGAGCCATGCATTAGAAACAATGCTATCGGTGAGGGTGACATTTGGGTAGATTGAAATAATCTCACTTAACCCTCTGTAGATGAAAATGATTGGTAGAAGTGTCATAATTGCACTTATACCTGAAAAAATCATACCTAAATTAGTAAGGTGCTTATAGCTGCCAGCAAAGCTGTACAGCCTTTTAAGCAGTGGTTGTTGTTTTTGTTTTTCCATAATAATCTCCTTTATGTTACTGTATTTTAGTTAGTAAACACTAACTAAATCTTTAAAAAATATTGGGATTATCTCCCAACATTTTAAAAACTCTAAATCAAAATCCAAGTATTTCTTTTGTGCCGGCATAGTAAAACTTCTGGATTTTTCCTATGTATTCATAGGCTTCCTCTTTGCTCAAATCGTGGTGAATAGCTTCGAGCATATTTTGAAGCCCAGATGTTGCAATAACATGGACAAAAAACTTGTTTATCTTCGTCGGTTTAAAGTTATCATTTTTCATAAAATCAATAGAGGATTTTTCCTCAACCTCTATAAGCTCATCTACAAACTTTTCAAATTTAGTCCCTGTCGAACAGCAAAAAAGTAGCTTTGAGCGGTCAAAATCAGAATAAAGATACTCCAAAATCAGATTTGTGCCTTTTCCCATATTTTCGCTATTGTCGGCAGTTTCAAAATCATACTGTCCTTCAACTTCTTCATGCGCATTTATATATAGCAGAAGCAGTTTATCTGCAAAATCG
>CAYJGP010000031.1:15518-16267 GCA_964369435.1 uncultured Oscillospiraceae bacterium
CCAACTAATGCGAAAAACAAATCGTCCTTACCCTTAAAGTGGTTGTAAACAGCACCTGTTGTAGCTTTTGCATCTGTTGCAATTTTTCGCAAACTCGTATTGAGAAATCCATTTTTAAGAAATTCTTCTTTGGCACAGCTTAGTATTCTCTCTTTAGTAAGCTCTGATGAGTAACTCAATTAATTCACCTCACATAACGAGTATATTTTTCATAACAATGTTATCATATAGTGTTTTTTTTGTCAATAAGTATTTTTTGCTTAGGGTAAATATATTGAAAAATATCAGTTTCGAGAAACCTATGACTCAAATAAAAAATGCACCTATCAGTTACGATAACGTGCAATTTTTTATTTATATTATATCGTGCCGACATAATATAAATTTGCGCATACACCCACAAGTACCGTATTATAGCCATTTTCAAGTCTTGTTATAAATGAACGTGCATTAGCGACTTTAGCGCAATTTTCACTTCTTCATCAGTTGAATCGAGTCGGCCGTAGCGTATGTTTTCCATGACTGTACCAGAAAAAGGTGGGTATCTTGTAAAACCATAGCATTGTTTTCTCTTAAAACAGACTTTTTATAAGATTTTATATCAATATCATCAATTGTGATGCTTCCACTTTGGATATAATAGAAACGATTCGAAAGGTTTATAATTGTAGTTTTTTCCAGCTCCAGTTGAGCTTAAAATTGAAAAAATTTAGCAATATATTGTAATAAAATCGATGATATGATATCAT
>CAYJGP010000032.1:0-11075 GCA_964369435.1 uncultured Oscillospiraceae bacterium
CATACTTTGCAGAGTCTTAGTTTTAATTTTGCATCAAGCACCACCTGCGAAAACTCTTGTACATCCTCTTTATCCATCGAAAGAACATGAAAAGCTATCCTCTGAGCAGACTTTCGTCCAACCCCTGGTAGCCTCTCAAACTGCTCTATTAGTTTTGTCAGCAGTGTAACATTATATGCCATTTTATAGAAGACCTTGCATGCCAAGCGCACCCGAAATTTTACCGAGTTCTGACTCTAAGGTGCTATTTATATCAGATATAACCTGATTTACTGCCGCTGCAACTAAATCCTCAAGCATTTCGAGATCATCAACATCAACCACTTCAGGGTCTATTTTTATCTCTTTAACTTGTTTTTTGCCAAGCATAACTATTTTAACAGCATTCCCACCCGATGTTGCTGTAAATTCTCTTTCTTCGATCTCTTCTTGTTTTGTCGCCATGTCTGTCTGTGCTTGTTGCGCCTGCTTTAGCATATTTTGCATGTCACCTTTGTTGTAGCCGTATGGCATTCTTGCTTTCATATCAATTCTCCTTTATTTTAATATCCACACCCAAATTTTCGGCCTCTGAAAGAAGGCTATCGAGCGGATTTTCTTCTACTTCTACTTTCGCCTCGCCATTATATGGTCCTATAGGATATGGCTTGCCGAGTATTCTTTCTATTGTTTCTTTTATATCTTTTTTAGATTTTTCATTCTCTCTCACCAAATTTAAAAAGTTCGGATTTTGAGCATCAATTAAAATTCTGTTTCCAACGAAATACGCCGAGGAGTTGAGCAGAGATGCACCGAGCAGTTTGTTTACCTTGAATATCTCTTCAACTATCTTATCCCAACCTTGAACAACACCCTCCGCTAGCACAGCTTTCGGTTCTGTCGAGGTATTTTTTATTGTATCTTGCCCACTTTGAGAACCACTTGAAATATTCGTTTCATCTACCGGTGGTTTTTCTATTTTAGCAATCGGATTTTGTTTTGTTGTGCTTATTTTAGCTGTATTTTGTTTGCTTTGCACCTCTCTCGGACCTGCTACTGCAACAGTAGTTTCAACCTCTTCACTGCAGAGAGATAAAAGCGACAGCTCCGTTTCTATATATACGTTTTTCGCAAGATTTTGGCTCTTATATATCGAAAAAAGCTTATCTGCAAGGTTTAGAAGATAACTCTCCGACTGATTATCCGCTATCGACTGCAACCTATCCCTATCGGCGAGCGGATTTAAAAGCTCTACTGTGCCTTTTGATTTCACCACTAAAATATCTCGCACTAATGACGATAACTCAAATATCAGTCTTGTTAAATCCTTGCTTTTATAGTACAGCTGCGCGAGAATTTCTATAAGTTTTTGCGATTCTTTTTTTGTAATCGCCTCAACTATCGATATTAGGTATTCTCCGTTTGAAATACCTGCAATTTCCTCAACTGCACTTTCATCTATAAACTCTACTGTATTTGCACATTTATCAAGGATAGATAACGCATCACGCATTCCACCATCGGAGATATTAGCTATAGTTATAGCTCCTTTTTCGGTGAGTTCTATACCCTCGTTCTTTGAAATATTTAAGAGATGCTCTTTTATAGTTTCGGTGTTAATTCTATAGAAATCAAACCGTTGACAACGCGATAAAATAGTAGCTGGTATTTTATTAACTTCAGTAGTCGCCAAAATAAAAACAACGTGCGCTGGCGGCTCTTCTATTATCTTTAAAAGTGCATTAAATGCTTGATTTGTAAGCATATGCACCTCATCGATGATATATATTCTGTATCTGCAAACAGATGGCGAGAAGTAAGCTTCTTCTTTGAGTGAACGTATATTATCAACACCACTTGTTGAAGCAGCATCTATCTCTATAACGTCCATAAGGCTCTCGTTTTCTATCCCTTTGCAGTTATCACATTCAAGGCAAGGTTCTCCATCCCTTTGGTTGTGGCAGTTTAGCGCTTTTGCCAAAATTCGAGCAGAAGTTGTTTTTCCTGTTCCTCGAGTTCCAGTGAATAGATATGCATGAAAGGTTTTGTTTGCGCGCAATTCATTTAAAAGGGTAGTGGTTATATGATTTTGACCGACAACAGAGGCAAAATTTCTTGGACGGTATTTTCTATAAAGAGCCATATTCCCTCCTTTAAAAACACTGCTATTTATGATGTATCGACTGGCTGCGGCACCCAGGTAATTCCGCTTAATGCTGCTCGGTTCCCCGCCTGACATGGTTCACGGATACCTGTCGCACAGGGCCGATACACCAAAAATAACAGTGCATTCTCATCTAAACGACTAGATAATTATACCACATTCACAAAAAAATTTCAATAATAAAATGGTATGTAAAATTAAAGCGAGTGATAAATGGTACATCCCTAAAACTCAGTGCTAAAAACTAAACCCTCTTACACCTTCGCACACTCATATTTTTTTGTAGTAGTTAAAAATGCATCTAGAAAACTTTGCAGCAATATCCGCTCTCAATATCTCCCTGAATTATACCACTTTTCACTCTTATTTTTTAATAGTAAAAACTGCACCTTTTTTGTTTATATGCTTGTGCATACAAATAATTTTGGTGCAGTTTAGTATTGATATTTATCTTTTATCTATTCACTCTCATCAGTCGGTTCCGATTTAGCAACAGGAACTTTCTTCCCAAAAACTGATTTAGTCTTCCAAGCTCCACTTCTATATCTAAAAAACTGAAGTGCCGCTGCCGCAAGCCATCCTATACCTATTGAATAGAAAACGCCTTTGTAATCTAGTGCTGTTGCTGCAAGAAGGTACGCTGCTGGTGCACGAACAAGCACAACCGTCGATGACGATAAGAAGGTGAAGTTAACATCCCCTGCACCTCGAAGCACTCCGAGTAGCGTTTGACTTATACCAAATATGATATACATAAATGCAACTGTCTGCAAAAATTCTGTTCCGTAAGCTATTATCTGTGATGCATTCGGGTCTGCTGGGTCTATAAATATCGTTATAAGCGACGGGCCAAACATCACGATAAGCGCACCCATTATAACTGTAAACCCTATTACTCCAATCATTATTGTTTTAACTGCTTCTGTTATTCTTTTTATATTCCCTGTTCCGATATTCTGTCCTGTAAAAGTGCTCATTGCAAGGCTTATATTAAGAAGTGGCATCATCGCAAAAGCATCAACTTTTGTAGCAGCTGTATACGACGCCATAAACACCGTTCCAAAACTGTTTACAAGTCCCTGTATCAATATCATCCCAACAGATACGAATGATTGCTGAATAGCTGTTGGTATACCGTATTTTAGCATCTTTGCAATTTCATCTTTACGGATTTTAAAGTCACCTTTTTGTGGTCTTAGCATCGGGACTTTTAGGTATATGTAGATTATACAGAGAACTGCTGAGACTGCCTGTGCAATTATCGTCGCAATCGCAACGCCCATAGCTGCAAGTTTAAAATTGCGAACAAACACGATATCTAGCACTATATTTATTACAGTTGCTATCATTAAAAAATATAGCGGTGTTTTGCTATCTCCTATTGCGCGCAGCACCGATGAAAACGCATTGAAATAGAAGGTGAAAATCATTCCGCTAAACATCACTGTAAGGTACTGTTTCGACATTTCAAATGTCTCGACAGGGGTATTTGTTACAAGTAGAAGCGGCTCAACAATTAGTAGTCCTAAAATCGTGACTCCAACAGAAACTACAGCTATTAATATTATAGAATTTGCAAAAGAAGCTCTTAATTCTGTAAATTTTTTCGCACCAAAATACTGCGATAAAATTATCGAAATACCCATAGATAGCCCTATCGCTATTGATAGCATAAGGAAAAATGTTGGAAAAGCGCTCCCGACCGCCGCTAGTGCATCAGCTCCTGCAAACCTACCAACAATAACACTGTCTACCATATTATATAGTTGTTGGAAAATATTGCCGATTAGCATAGGAATTGCAAACTTCACTATCTGTTTTGCTGGATTTCCTTCAGTTAGATTTATTGCCATCTTCTTCTCCTTGTTTTCGCCATGTTGTATTGCGAAAAAATCTTTAAAAGCACTATCAAAGACTATCTGTTCTACTCAATAAATAATTTTCTATTTAAGCAAAACTATAGTCACGCCGTCTTCTCCCTCACCGTATAGTCCACGTCTATGGCTTTTTACCGATTTATGGCGACGCAGATGGTTTCGAATAGCAGTTTTTAAAACTCCAGTCCCTACACCATGAATAATTGTCACTGTTTCAAGATGCGATAAAACACAGTTATCGATAAAGCTATCAACTTCCATTAAAGCTTCATCTGCCGATAGTCCTCGGACATCAACCGAGCTTGTAGCGTCTCTATTTATCTTTTTTATATTGCTCTTAACTGACGATTTCTTTGTTTGTTTTTTCTCATCAAGCAGTCGAAGTCCTTTTATAGCTACTTTTGTCTTCATATTTCCAGCGAGTACTTCAACCGTATCTTTGCCAAGTGCCGTAACTTCGCCTTTACTCTTAAATGCTGCTATAAACACCATATCTCCAACTCGAAGTTCTCGTGGCAAGATATAGTTATCATCTTCTTCTATATTTTTAGCTATCGGATTTAGAGTATCATCTAGCTTTTTAAGATGAGATTTCAATGCCGATTTTGCAGCTATCCCCTTGTTTGAGAGTCCGCCTGCCTCTTTTGTCTTTCTTATTTCATTTATCTCATCAAGGAGTGACTCCGCTTGTTTTGTTGCATTCAAAACTATCTTCTCTGCCTCTGCTTTTGCTCTTTTAAGCTCAATCTCCGAAGCATTTCTTATCTTCGCTACTTCACGCTCTGCCTCTGCCCGAACTCTTTTAACCTCTTCTTTTAGCGATTTTGAGTTTAGTATTTCACGCTCTAAAACATCTTGTTTGCGGTGAAGCTCCGATATTACCGTTTCAAATCGTTTATCATCTGAACCTATATGTCCCATTGCCGCCTCAATAATGTCATTTGGAAGTCCTAGCCTTTTTGAAATAGCAAACGCATTGCTTTTTCCCGGAACACCGATAAGCAGTTTATAGGTAGGAGCTAGCGTTTTAATATCAAACTCACAACTAGCATTCTCAACATATTCGTGTTCAAGAGCATATAGCTTTATCTCAGCGTAGTGGGTTGTTGCTGCAACGCAACATCCTCTTTTTGACAAAGTTTCAAGCAGCTCCACTGCAAGTGCCGCGCCCTCTGCAGGGTCTGTTCCAGCTCCGAGCTCATCTAGTAGCACTAGTGAATTTTTGTCGGCGATTTTAAGTATCTCAATAATACCTTTCATATGTCCTGAAAATGTTGAAAGGCTCTGCTCAATAGACTGCTCGTCCCCTATGTCCGATAGGATATTTTGAAAAATGCAGACACGACTTCCAGCATCCGCAGGCAGATACATCCCACACCCTGCCATGATTGAATGAAGCCCTAGAGTTTTTAGTGAAACGGTCTTTCCGCCTGTGTTTGGCCCTGTTATTACAAGCGTTTTAAACTGCTCACCAACTCTAATATCGATAGCTACAACCTCACCTTTTTGAAGAAGAGGGTGCCTTGCTTTTTTAAGATCCACTATACCCTCATCGTTTAATATCGGAGGGTAGCCATCTATAGCTACTGCGTATTTTGCTTTTGCAAAAATAAGGTCGATTGTTACCACCGCTGAAAAACCATCGCTCAGCTGGCGACTTATCTGTGCAACTTCTCCCGATAGCTGACGGATAATTCTCTCTATCTCTTCAGCCTCTGCCCCTTTAAGCTCTCGGATTTCATTGTTTGCAGAAACTATCTCATCAGGCTCTATAAAAACAGTTGCTCCGCTCCCTGAAGAGTCGTGCACTATACCTTTGACTGATGAGCGATACTCCGCTTTTATCGGTATTACAAAACGGGCATTTCGCATTGTTATTATATTTTCTTGAAGATATTTCGATAGGGTACTTGATGTTATATAGTAATTCAACCTCTCGCGAATTTTCGATTCGATTGATTTAATTTTTCTTCTAATCGCAAAAAGAGTATCGCTTGCATTATCAGCAACCTCTTCGTTTGAAATTATAGCTGACTGAATTTTCTGCATCAAGTATGGATCTGTATAGAGGATATTAAAGTAGTTTTGCAGATATTCACTCTCCGATAGGTCGTTTGAATACCTATTTAAATCCCGCATTACCGATATAAACGATGCCGTTGTTAAAAGCTCGCCCAGTGAGAGCATACCATTTAAATTCGCCCTCTGCATTATAGGGGTTATATCCTCGACTGCGCGAAGTCTAGGACTTCCATATTTCAGAAGGCTCTCAAATGCTTCACTAGTCTTTTCAAGCTCTTGCTTTGATCTGTAATAGTCACCAGAAGGCTCTATTTTCTCTATTTCCTCTTTTGTTCTTTTTAAAACCGCAAATGTTGCTAAAATATCTAAAACCTTTGGAAACTCAAGGTTTTTTAAGTAAAAATTCATCGGTTGTCCTCCGTAAGTTGTGATAGTATGTGAGCTGCTCGTAATGAAGTCCGTCTATACTTACAATTAGACTTTCTGAAAAAGCAGCAACTGCATCTCGAAGTGCATCGCTGCATTTTATAGTCAGTGCCGATTTAAGGTCGCTGTATAGAATAAAACGGACAGTATCTATAACGTTTTTTGATATATTAGTTTCTTTTTCGCAGCATTTCTTGCAAAAAAAAGAGCTACTTTCAAAATCAAAATAGTATTTATCATCTTCGTAGTTTCTACATCCCGCACAGGATACCATATCCGGCATAAATCCAGAAACTGTTGCACTGCGCAGCTCAAATATTGCTTTTATAATCTTCGGATCTTTACCTTTACATAAAAAATAAAGGCAGTTTAGCAGCAGCTTTAATAACTCACCGCTCCGCTCACCCCTTGAAAACTGAGAAGCGAGAGAAGCGAAGTAACTGCCAAGCGCCAAATTTAAAACATCATAACGAAGCTCTTTAAACTCCTCTATTACATAGGCGTCATTTATCGAATATCGCCCCTTATAATAAAAGAGTTCAAAGGTTGAATAGCATAGAAGTAGGGAGCTTGTTTGAGCTCGCCCCCGAGCTGTCCTTGCGTTTTTAAAATAAGCTTTAATAGTTTCTTTTGACTCAGTCAGGATAGTTAATATCAGATCTCCTGATATCTCTTTCCTCGCTATCACTATCCCCTTCAGTGTTCGGTGCATTATCGTCTCCCGAAAGCAGATTCTCAAGCCTTAAATACTCAAGATAACTGCCGATTTTACCATCGCTTAGAAATTTAAGATAACTCTCCATGTTTTTCATAATATCCACCTCTTATAGTTATTTTAACGCTTTTTAGAGTAGAATATTATCGGAAAAAAATAGAAAAAATATTTTTTATGATTTGGTTATCCGATTTATTTTAATTGTTTGATAATCCAAACTGGCTGATAAGCCCTTCTTTGTTTCTCCAGTCCTCTTTAACTTTAACCCAGCATTTCATATTGATCTTCGTCTCAAAAAAGCTCTCAGCTTCAACTCTCGCTTCAGATGCGATTTTTTTAAGCATCAACCCATTTTTGCCTATTATCATCCCCTTGTGATTTTTCTTCTCACAAAGGATTAAAACATCTATATCAAGTATTCCATTAGCACGCTCTTTTTGGCTTTCAACAACAACCGCAACACCATGCGGTACTTCCTTTTCCATAAGATTCAGTATCTTCTCGCGCACCATTTCAGCAACGATAACCTTCTCTGGTTGGTCAGTTAAGGTGTCCTCAGGGAAGAAATGTGGCGACTCATCAGCGCTCTCTTTTAGGATATCGGTTAAAACATCTACTCCATCGCCTGTAAGCGCACTTATCGGCACTACTCGCGCAAAAGGATATAAATCTTTAAAGTTCTGTATAACCTCTAAAATTTCTTCTTTATTACGAAATAAATCTATTTTATTTATCGCAAGATAAAGAGGAATATCCGCCTTGCGAACATTTTCAATAAGCGATAGAAGCTGCTCATCTAAACGCTGTTTTGCATCAACAACAAGCACCGCACAATCGACATCGAATATCGACTGCGATACTGCTTTAACCATCTCGGTGCCGAGTTTTGTTCTTGCTTTGTGATGACCTGGCGTATCGATAAAGACAAGCTGGGTATCTCCATCTGTTAGCACTCCGGTTATTCTATTTCTTGTAGTCTGCGGCTTTGCCGAGACTATCGCTATCTTCTCGCCCATAATTTTATTTAAAAGCGAACTTTTTCCGGCATTCGGCCGGCCGACTATTGCTATAAAAGCTGATTTTTGCATCTACACACTCCATACTAAAAATAGAAAAAATGCTGCCGTTTAGCAGCAAATTTTACTCAAACACATAACTTTCACTTCTTGGAAGACCAAGAACAGTTAAAACACTCTCTTCTTTTTCACGCATCTTTACAAGCTCAAGTCCGCCATTTTCATGGTCATAACCTAAAAGATGTAACATCGAATGAACGGTAAGGTAGGCTACTTCACGTTGCAGCGTATGCCCATAAGCTTCTGCTTGTGAAAGTGCTTTCTCAGCACTTATAACGATATCTCCGAGCAAAATTCGCTCATCCTCATGATTTACATCAAATTCGCCGTCATCCTGCCTTAGCGGAAAAGATAAAACATCGGTCTCAACCGGCTTGTTTCGAAACTTGCCGTTTAATTCCTTAATCTCTTTATTATCAACAAAGCTGACACTAACTTCAGCCTCTTGGTCGATGCCCTCATATTTTAATACCGCATTACAACAACGGCGCACCAACATACGAAGCCCCGATGGGAGTTTCACCTCGTTTTGTCTGTTAGTAATAATAACCTTGGTCGCTTTCACTTTACTTTTCACCCTGTCCTTTGTAACTTTTTTCATATGCGTTTATAATTCTCTGTACCACCCTGTGACGCACAACATCCTTTGCCGATAGGCGTACAACATCTATCTCCTCAACACCCGAAAGCACCCTTATAGCCTCAATTAATCCGCTCTTCTTATTATCTCCAAGATCTATTTGGGTATCATCGCCTGTTATAACCGCTTTTGCTCCAAACCCAAGTCTTGTTAAAAACATCTTCATCTGCTCACGCGTTGTATTCTGTGCCTCATCAAGTATTATAAATGAATCATCAAGTGTCCTTCCACGCATGTATGCAAGCGGTGCCACTTCTATAGTTCCACGCTCTAGATACTTTGTAAAGTTTTCACTTCCAAGCATCTCAAAAAGCGCATCGTATAAAGGGCGCAGATAAGGGTCAACTTTATTCTGCAAGTCCCCAGGCAGAAAACCTAGATGTTCCCCTGCTTCAACTGCAGGCCTTGTTAAGATAATCCTTGAAACATCTCCAGCTCTAAAGGAAGCAACTGCCATCGCAACCGCTAAAAAAGTTTTTCCTGTTCCTGCGGGTCCAACTCCAAATGTAACAATATTATCAGCTATAGCTTTAACATACTTCTTCTGTCCGAGTGTTTTTGGTTTTATCGGCTTTCCCTTTGCAGATATGCAAATAGCATTGCTCTCTACATCTTTAATAGTTTCGCCGCTTCCCTGCTCGATAAGAGATATAATATACCTTACCGATTGGTCGCTTAACACTTCGCCATTTCCGATAATCGACAGTATCTGACTTATCGCCTCAAATGCTTTATTAACAGATGAAACATCGCCAGTTATAGTTACCTCACCGCCGCGGCTTACAATGGTTACCGAAAAGGATTTTTCGATAAGCTTTATATTTTCATCAAAATTCCCAAACAGTGTGAGAATATCCTCAATTCTTTCAAAAGAAATACTCCGAGTTGTCATTAAATACCGTCCTTTGAGTTTATAGAGAAATTATATCATTAATTATCAAAAAATTCAATTAATTGTTGACTAATTAATGAAAAATTCACGAGTTTGCGCTATATTCTCATGACAAATATATCTGCCCTGTAAAACCAGTTCATCGCCTTCTTGATAAATTTCTTCCTCTCGCGAAATAACAATTCCGTCACCTATAAGCGATTGCAATTGCTCCATATTCCTTTGGTATAACGTTTCAGTTGCTTCTTCTTTTGTTATTGTATATTCTGTATCTGTAAACAATTTAAATGTTTTTTTGTTAATTGAAACACCGAGAAACGAATTATCTGAAGACTCATTAACAATCTCACAATTTTCATAATCTATAAAGCGGAAGCTCAAAACCACCAATTTGCAAACTATACTTAACACTTTCTTCTAAATATTCTCGTTTTATTTCGCTCAACGGTACTCGTGTTTCAATTTCACGAACAGTTTGCGCTATCACCTCTCCCTCTGCTCTCCTAAATGTAGTGTGTCCGCCTTTATCAAAATAAATACCAGAAACCAGCATATCACCAACATTAACGCTATCCCCTACCGATACTTCTTTAATTCCATTGACTATTTCAAGATAAACTATCGTTCCACTATACGATGCTATGAGATTTGCAGGAGTTTCATTATCGAGATTTTCAGGGGTTAAAACCCTCTCTTTTATGGTTATTACTAGTTTTGTTCCGATAGTTGTTATCGCTACAACTGATATCTCAGAGTTTCCAAGAGCTATTTGCAGTTGCAGCTGTTCAAAGTTTATCGATGATTTCAAGCTACCAATATGAACTCCACTCTCTTTTAAAATCAGAAAAATATCTTCCTCCAAAACCCTCTCGTTACCTGTTATTTCAATATCCCAGATAAAAAATGTTGATATAAAAAGCAAAGCTGCAAAAATCGCAATACCAACAACTAACCCTTTACGCTTAAAGAGAGGATTTAGTATGTACGGAAACCCTTTTTTCACAATAGAATTTATCCTGCAACCACTCTTTTGAAGTAGTGGTAGAATTTTTTTATAGTCTTTAGTCGGTAGAGAAAATCTGTAATATTCATCTGTAAGTATAGCATCGAAAATATTTATACCTTTTGCCATAACAAGGTTTACAAATCTCAAAAGATTACCGTCACTAACCTCAACTGTTTTGTATCCGAATAGAAGGCGAAGCAAATAATTAACCATCACTATATCTCCGATATTAAAACTTGTGTTATCGCACCCTTAATAACACAACCATCAACAGCTAA
>CAYJGP010000032.1:11085-16193 GCA_964369435.1 uncultured Oscillospiraceae bacterium
TCTACTAGCAAATCGGTGCCGATAAATGTTATATACGCACCTTTGCAACTAATGCGTATTTTTGTAGGCGAGAGGTCAAGCAACCCTTCATAACCTTCAACAATCGCCTCTTTATTCTCGCTTAGATGGATTTCAAAACTGCTCAGAATACCTTTTAAAAAACTACGCTTATTATTTTCTAAAGTTATCTTTCTTTTTCTCATTTTCATCACCCCTCTATGTATACGCATAAAACTCTTTAGTTATCCGTAAACTTTTAAAAGGCAGGTGGTAGATATGACAAAACTTAAAAACATCTTTAAAACAGCACTATTCATATTCGCACTCTATATTTTGCTATTCCACGGCAACCTTCTTCGTGAGGGCATTTCAAATGGGCTTATTCTCTGTGTATCTGTTGTTATTCCAAGTCTTTACACCTTTATTGTCTTCTCAACATTTATTGTAAATACAAACTTTTTTGCTATGCTAAAATCAACTATCCCCGCAGCTATTCCAAAAATTTTCAAGATGAACCGCTCTGAATTTTTAGCATTTTTCATCTCGCTTATCGGCGGGTATCCAAGTGGGGCAAAGCTGATTTATGAGATGAGTGAAAGCGGCGAGATAACAAAAAAAAGAGCTGCAGAGCTTTTGCCATTTTTCATATCTGCAGGTCCCGCTTTTATCATAACTGGGATAGGCCTCTCTTTTTACAACAGCTCTATAATCGGCTTTATCTTGTTTACCTCACACACTTTAGCTTCACTCGTTCTACCTATTTTCATGCTTCGTAGAGGAGAGCGCTCACAAGCTACTCAATTAAAACGAAAAAACGCTACCGATAGATTTGTAATGGCTATTAGTTCTTGCTCCTCTGCAATTATTACCATGACTGGATTTATCATCTTTTTTGGAGCGGTTCTAAACACCGCTTTTCACTCTTTAAATCTATCAACCATTGGTTACTCTTTTTTATCTTTGTTTTTTGAGATAACTACCGGCTGTCGGTTTGTCTCCTCAAATCTGCCTGTAAATACAGCTTTGCTTTATCTATCAGCCGGACTCTCTTTTTCTTCTATTAGCATTTTAATGCAGACAAAATTCTTATCTGGAAACTTAAGTGTTTATCTTCCAAAACTGCTTTGTGTAAGACTTCTCCATTCTGCTATTTCAGTTGGTATAACCTTTTTATTGCTTAAAGTAAGCTACATACCAAGCGAAGTTTTTTCAAATATAGGTGAAACTTCGCCTGTGCCATCGTCTCTATCTGTAGTATCTTCTTTAATGTTTATTCTACTGATGTTCACAACAATATTAAAGGTAGAAAAAAAGACTAGTAAAAAGCGCTGAAATTTGATAAAATAATTATATGGGTGGTGGTATGATGAAATACAGATTTTTCGGCAAACATATAGAACCTTCTTGCAGTTATTGCGAGAGAGGGACTGCCGCAAAAGATGGAAAAATGGTACTTTGTAAACAAAAAGGTATAGTTTATAAAGATTTTCACTGCAAAAAATTCATATACGATCCACTGCTTCGAATACCACGCAAAAAGCCAAAGCTCAAAGAACTCCCAAAAGAGAATTTTTTAGTTTAAGGAAGTGATTTTATGGACGGCGACCCCGGGACAAAAAGAATAACAAAAAAAGCCGGCCATAAATAGTAGCCGGCGGAAAGTCGGTGAATTATTATTTCAATTTTTATGACAGACGACGGCAAGGTGCGCAAACTCGTTTGTATGGTACCTGGGTGTTGGATTCATCTAAGCGAACCCGAAGCTGCAGAACTTGATCTTGTCTCAAAACAAACTACAATCGATATGGATATGCTAAAAGCTGCACTCGATGAAGAAGAGCGAAGCCGTATTGATGTTGAGGACACAAACACACTAATTGTCGTTGATACACCCGTTATCGAAACGGACGGCAGCAACTACTCATATTCTACCCTGCCATTTGGAATTATTCTAACTGATGACTATATCGTAACAGTATGTTCGACTGACACACCACTTGCAAGAAGCTTTGCCGATGGTGCTGTTAAAAACTTTTCAACTAAAAAGTTTAACCGAATGACACTTCAGCTACTTTATAGAAATGCCCTACTCTTTCTATTTTATCTGCGTCAGGTCGATAAGCAGAGCAATCGAATTGAAGCTCAGCTGCACAAAACAATGAAAAATAAAGATCTTATTTTGATGATGGGGCTTGAGAAGTCACTCGTCTTCTTCTCAACATCACTTAAGGGAAATGAAGCAGTGCATGAGCGGCTTCTTCGGATGAGCTTTGTTTCAAACTTCCCCGACGATACCGATCTTTTAGAGGATGTTATGGTCGAGAATAAGCAGGCAATCGAGATGTGCAACATCTACCGCGATATTATGACAAGCTCGATGGATGCCTTTGCCTCAATTATCTCAAACAACCTAAATATGGTGATGAAGGTGCTCACCTCAATTACCATTATCATATCAATCCCAACTCTTTTTTCATCAATTTGGGGTATGAATTTCAACCTACCCTTTCAAAACAGTTCCGCTGGATTTTTTATCGTTATGGGTATAGCTGTTGTTTCAACTATTGCAGCAATTGCAGTTATGTTTAAAAAGGATTGGTTATAGAAAATGATAATGACAATTTTAGCGGTAGTTACAACGGTTTTAGCAGGCGTCTTTTCAGAAGCATCTATCGGCACTCGATTTAATATGCCTGGAATAGGAACTATCTTTGCAGTCGCAACCATGGGCGCTTTTATCCTTTATGCTGTGAACAGGAAAAAGGGGTAGAGCAGGTGTTTTATTGAAAGAAGTTATTTTAAGCGCTGATAATAATCGATATTTATACGCTGTTCCAGAAAAAGTTGCAAACAACTTAGAGCATTATTGCAATACTTTCGCAAATGATTGGCTTATAAATAGCGTTGATGCTAAGAAAATCGTTAAAAAAAGAGGCAGATTTAACGAAACACATTTTATTTTATATTTAAACAAATTTCTATTCCCAAACGAACTCTCATACTTAATTCGCGATTTAGGGTGGATAGACTACGAAAACCCTATGCCTAAAGAATATGCGGGGATACCATTTTTCAACTTCTAAACAAAAACAGTGACCTTAATTGTTAGATTAATTCTAACTCAAAAGGCCACTCTTTTTTTATTACAATTAAATTTTCATAAGCTCTAGGCAAACGGCTGCAGCATCTTCCATATCTTTAATGCAGAGCTGTTCATCAGTTGTATGGGCTTTTTGCATCCCAACCCCTAGATTAACCGCTTCAACACCCTTTTGGTTAAAGATGTTAGCATCACTTCCGCCACCGCTCATCTTGGTTTTTGAATCGAGTCCAAGTCTTTGTGTCGCCTCAAAAACCATCTTTACAAGTGGGTGATCATCTAACATATGATAACCAAGATAGCTTGTCGCAACATCTATCTCGCATTTTGCTTCGAATTTTTCGCAAGCTTTTTCAATGCAGTCGGTTAAATGTTTTGTATGGGCAATAAGTTTATCGGTGTTTCTACTGCGAACCTCTAGTTGAAGCTCAGTTTTCTCTGTAACTATATTTGTAGGTCCCTCTGATTTAAAGGTACCTATGTTACAGGTCGTTTCCTCGTCAACTCGAAGCAGCTTCATATTTGCAACCGCTTCTGCCGCAACTTGAATAGCACTTATTCCCTCTTCTGGCGACACTCCAGCATGTGCTTTTTTACCTATTACTGTCGCTGTTATCTTATTCTGTCCTGGCGCACCTGTTATTATATCGTAAGGTCCGCCCGATGAATCGAGAACAACTGCTTTTTTAGATTTTAGTCGGCTGTACTCCAAGTTTTTAGATCCAAACATACCACTCTCTTCTCTCAGCGTTATAATTGCCTCTATTGTTCGGTGTGGTATATCTAAAACCGCTTTCATCGCCTCAAATATTGCGGCAATTCCCGCCTTATCATCTCCGCCAAGCACTGTTGTCCCATCACTTCGAACAAAGCCATCATCGCAAACTTTTGCTTTAATTGCAATACCCGGTACAACGGTATCCATATGTGCATTAAAGATAAGCGGTTCTACACTCTCATCGCCTTTAAGGGTTGCGTAAACATTAAATCCACTTGTTTTTGCAACTTCTTTAATGTCATCTGTATAAACTTCACAACCAAGCGATAAAAAGTCCTCTTTGAGTCGCATAGCCATACCCTGCTCATCGCCTGTTTCACTGTCTATTGCAACATACTCTAAAAATCTTTGAAGCAAATCTTTATTGTTAATAGCGCCCATTAAAATCTCCTTTTAAACCGCTGGATAGAATAGGCCTGTATCTATACCTATTGGCAAGCCTATTAATAGCCACACGATCATTAGTATAGTCCATGAAACAAGGAACGCGATACTATATGGTAGCATTGTTGCTGTTAGTGTGCCTATTCCTGCTTTTTTATCATACTTCTGCGCAACAACAACTATAACTGCAAAGTAGCTCATTAGTGGTGTTATTAGGTTTGTTGAGCTGTCACCAATTCTAAATGCAAGCTGTGCAAGTTCTGGTGAGTAGCCAAGGAACATAAACATCGGTACAAATACAGGTGCCATAATGTTCCATTTTGCAGATGCAGAACCCATAAATAGGTTAATAAACGCTGAGAATAGAACAAATATAACCATAAGTGGTATCAGTCCAATATTAATAGACTCTAGGAAATTCGCGCCGTTAATAGCAAGTATTGTTCCAAGCTTTGTATAGTTGAAATACTCGATAAACTGTGCTGCCACAAATGCAAGTGCAACATAAGGCCCCATTGAAGCCATAGCTTTTCCAAGCGCTGCGCATGCATCTTTTGTTCCTTTTCCAAATGTGCCAGTTGTTTTACCAAAAATAACTGATGGCACAAAGAATATAATCGCTATAAGTATAACAACGCTTGAGATAAGTGGACTTGCAGGTCTTCCAAGAATAGCGCCGTCTGAGTTTCTCATAAATGAGTCTGCAGGAATGGTTACAGCAACTAAAAGAAGCACTATAAACAGAATTGATAAACCTGCGCGTTTAATGCCTTTTCTCTCAAGGTCTGTCAGTTCACGAAGCGAGCTATCTTCATCGGCATTTAGTGTTCCGTCATAGCTTCCAAG
>CAYJGP010000033.1:0-9796 GCA_964369435.1 uncultured Oscillospiraceae bacterium
GCTCTTCTGCAGTAACTATAGCGCCTGTCTCTTTAGCGCATTTTAGAATAAGCTCGTTATCAAGAGGTTTTATAGTGTGTATATTGACAACTCTTGCAGAAATACCATCTTTTGCAAGCTCTTCTGCCGCGATAACAGACTCATAGACCATAAGTCCAGTTGCAACTATTGTAACATCGGTTCCATCTTTTACAACAACGCCTTTTCCGATTTCAAATTTATAAGTTGCGTCATCGTTGAATATAGGTGTTGCAAGTCTGCCAAATCTCATATAGACAGGACCATCAAACTCTGCAGCCGCAAAAACTGCCGCTTTCGCTTCAACAGCATCGGCTGGGTTTATTATAGTTATACCAGGGATAGTTCTCATAAGAGCGATATCCTCGTTACACTGATGAGTAGCACCATCTTCACCAACAGACATGCCGGCATGTGTAGCGCCGATTTTAACGTTTAGGTGTGGGTAGCCTATTGTATTACGAACCTGCTCGAAAGCACGTCCAGCCGCAAACATTGCAAATGTGCTTGCAAAAGGCACTTTACCTGTTAGCGAAAGGCCGCCAGCAATACCCATCATGTTAGCTTCTGCTATACCGCAATCGATAAACTGCTCAGGATGCTCATTTTTGAATTATATAGTCATTGTTGCTTTAGCAAGGTCTGCATCTAAAACAATAACATCTTTGCTTTTATTTCCAAGCTCTACCAGAGCTTCGCCGTAGCTCTCTCTCGTAGCTTTTTTTACTAAATCAGCCATCTCTTAAACCTCCAAAGAATTTATAACAGCCATTAGCTCATCTGTAGCTGTTTTGAACTGCTCGTCGTTTGGAGCAGCACCATGCCATGCAGCATTATCAAGCATATAGCTAACACCGCGGCCTTTATTGGTCTTTGCGATAATTGCAGTTGGTTTGCCTTTGCAGTTTTTAGCATTCTCAAATGCTTTCTCAATATCATCAAAATCGTGACCGTCTATCATAACAACGTTAAATCCAAACGCCTCAAATTTCTTGTCAATAGGAGCAGGTGAACAAACATCGTCAACCTTACCATCTATCTGAAGTCCATTACTATCAATTATAGCTACAATATTATCAAGTTTATTGTGAGCTGCAAACATTGCAGCTTCCCAAATTTGACCTTCTTGAAGCTCACCGTCGCCTATAGCGCAGTATGTTCTGTAGTCGTTACCTGAAAGTTTCGCTGATAGTGCCATTCCAACTGCTACCGAGAAGCCTTGTCCAAGCGAACCGCTAGACATATCAACACCAGGACAATCTTTCATGTTTGGATGTCCTTGAAGTATACCGTGAGGTTTTCTTAAATTTTTCATCTCATCCATTGAGAAATAGCCTTTATGTGCAAGTGTTGCATATAAAGCCGGACAAGTATGACCTTTTGATAGAACAAATCTGTCCCTTCCCTCTGCTTTTGGGTTCTTCGGGTCAACGTTCATCTCTTTCATATAGAGATAAGTCATGATGTCTGCAATAGACAGCGATCCACCTGGATGTCCTGATTTAGCACTGTAAACACCAGTAACAGCTCCAAGTCTAATTTTCGCTGCCGCTAAAGATAGTTCTTTTTTTAAATTAGCGTCCATTTTTCTTCCTCCTCTGATATATAATTAAAGCGCATTGGCTCTAATATCATATAAATAATCCACAAAATCGGCAATCGCATGCTTGCGATAATCCCCAACCACAACATCTACCATCTCTAATATATCGGGGTGTCCACTTTCGGGTGCTGCCGAAATACCAGCTTCTCGTAGCATGTCTATATCGTTGTGAAAGTCTCCGATAGCAAATACATTCTCACGCGAAATATTTAGTATTTCCGCAAGTTCAATAAGTGCAGTTCCTTTATTTACCCCTTTTGGCATAACTTCGAGATAAAAATCACTTGAGTTTACAAATTCAATTCCTTGAAAACTATCTAGCCTATCGTTTACATATTTTTTTAAGCTTTGCATCTTTTCTGGTGGATATCCAAGAATTGCTTTGTGGTAGTCAAAATCTATATTATCATAAATTATATCGATGTAGCTGATATTCTCTTTTTTCTCGCGCGTTGTGATAATATCATTATTCGCCGTTCTATAAGAGTTTGTTCCATTTATAATCTCAACTCCAAGGTCCAGAAAATCTTTTGCAATACTCTCAATTAGAGCAGATGAGCCGATTGGCATATAGTGCTCTCTGATAACTTCTTTTGTATCTCTATCAAAAATCATACCGCCGTTAAATAAAATCGACGGTGCATTGAGTTTAACATCAGTTAAATATTTAAATGCATTAATGGGGCTTCTGCCGGTTGAAATTGCAAATTTACCACCAAGTTCTATAAACCTTTCAATTGCCGCTTTATTCTCATCAGCAACAGGGTTTGGCGAGTGGATAAGCGTTCCGTCCATATCGGTAAGCAGAAGACAACCTTCAAATACTTTCTTCACCTATTCCTCCTTAAGCGTTAATAAAAAATCTGTAAAATATGCTGGTAAATCAGTTTCAAACATTACCTCTTCACCTGTTTTCGGATGTGTCAACACAAGCTTTGATGCATGCAAACACTGACCTGCAAGTCTTTTCATCTGTGGTGCACCATATAGTGCATCTCCAGCCAATGGATGTCCAAGAGAGGCAAAGTGCACTCTTATCTGATGGGTGCGACCTGTTTCTAGTGCACATCTAATATGTGTATACCTTTGGTATCTCTTTACAACTTCATAGTGGGTAACCGCTCTTTTACCATCGGCTGCCACTGCTATTTTAACTCTATTTTTCTTATCTCTGGCTAGTGGTTTATCAATCGTGCCACTATCTGCTTTAACTCTTCCTAAAACAACAGCATCGTAAACTCTGCTCGCTGTATGCTCTTTTAGCTGTGCAGATAGCGAAAGATGCGCCATATCATTTTTGGCAATTACCAGAAGACCCGATGTATCTTTATCTATACGATGCACAATACCAGGACGAAGCTTTCCACCTATTCCTGATAGGCTGTCCTTTAATCTAAAAAGTAGGCCGTTTACAAGGGTGTTATCATAATTTCCAGGTGCCGGATGGACAACTATCCCCTTCTCTTTGTTTATAACCGCTATATATTCATCCTCATAGACGATATCAATATCCATCTCACATGGTACTGCATCGATAGGGGTTGGTTTTGCTATATCCAATAAAACTTTGTCTGATAAACGAAGCTTATAGTTTTTAGAAACCTGCTTATCGTTTATTAAAACCTGTCCATCTTCTATTGCCTTTTGGATAAAAGACCTTGATAGGTCTGGTAGTTCTTTTGAAAGAAAACTGTCGATACGAGAACCTCTCGTTCCCTCATCTATTATAAAAATATTATTATCCATTATATCGAAGCTCTGTCCCTTCTTTATAGAAGAAGATTAAATAAATCAAAATCAAAACTTCTCCAACAGTTATAAGCATATCGGCGAAGTTAAATATTGGGAAATTAATCGGACTAAAGTAGATATAGTCGACGACGAAACCGCGAAAAACTCTATCTATTAAATTCCCAAGTCCTCCTGCAATTATCATTATGATAGTTGCATAGACAAATTTGTTTATAAATTTTCTCGAAAAAATAAAATAAAACCCAACTGCTACAATCACAGCACTCACAATACTCAAAAAAACAGTTGAATTAGAAAAAATACCAAAAGCTGCACCAGTATTCTCGCTATAGCGAAGGTACAGTACATTTGGAATCAGCGTTATATCAGGGTTCCCTTGTAGACCAGTAAAAACAAAATATTTTATAATCTGATCAATCATCGCCAAAGCAGAGACAATCCCCACAGCTAAAATAGCCATTAAATACTATTCTCCGCTTCAATTTCTTTAATATCCTCAGCTATTTCGCTATTATCTTCTTTAATCTCTTCACGGCTCTCTGGTGAATTTGGAAGTTTACTAATAGACTCTAGGTGGGCTTTATAGAGCGATAGCACTGTTGTTTTAAATTCGGAAATCTCTTGTTTTAGCTTGTTTAGCCTATCTGCCTCTAAAATAGATTTTTTCTCAGCATCTCCTATTATTTCAACAGCTTTTTTATCGGCTTCAGCGATAAAGCCATCCGCTTTTATTTTCGCATCAACTAGAATTTTCTCAGCTATCTTTTTCGCTGAAATAACCGTATCTTTAATGCTCTCTTCATCAGCTCTGTATTCTTCAACTTTATCTGCTAGAGCATAAAGCTTTTCCTCAAGGTCTTCGATCTGTCTTGTTTGCGCTTTTGCAAACTCAATTACGCTATCAACAAACGCCTCTACCTCGTTTGCTTTATAGCCGCTCATACCTGCTTTTTTAAATTCAATGCTTTCAATTTCTTTTAAAGTTATCATAAGATACCTCCTAAATATACTTAATAAAGTTTATTTTAAGATTGCCTTTTTTCGTCTGCCCTGCAACCTCGATAAACTTAAATTTTCCATATCCTCGAACAGAGATACTATCTCCATCGCTCACTGTTTTGGTTTTTTTCGTCTCAGCTGTACCGTTAATAGCGCAAAGACCTTTTTCTATAAGAGAAACTGCACTGCTCCTACCGCTATTAATAAATTCTGCCACAACAGCATCAAGACGAAGCGCTGCGACTGTTCCACTTTTTAAAATTTTACTACTCTCATTTTCCTCGATAGCACCATCGAAAAAGCTTGCAGAAACATTCTTGTTTGCAACTTTAAACAACTCGCTTAAAACACTCATACACACTGCATTTGCCAAAAAGACAATCGCATATCCATCGTAAATAAGAATGTCCCCGATTGATTCACGCTTAATAAGAAGTGACATAAGTGATCCTAAATAGTCTCTATGGGTAAGTTTTCCTCCACCATTATGAGATATTTTAACTGGTTTGAAAAAATCACTTCCGCTTTCATCTCCAAAAATGATAAATCTGCGCTGTGCGTCATTATATCCGCCATCTAGCTTATAGTCATAAACATTTTCTGACTTTAAAAAGTTTATCGCTATAGCTGTTTCACTCTCGTTTAAAAATCCAACGCCACTGCCACGATCTTTAAACATCTTATCTCGAAGTTTCGAAATAAGAAGCTTATCTGAAGATATCTTCATTAAAAGTAAACGCCATTGCTCTCAAGCTCATCGATAAGCTCGCCCATAATATCAACATTATATGGGGTTATTATAAATGTGCTGTTAGCAACTCTTTTTATCTGACCGTTGTTTGCATAAGCAACTCCCGAGAGAAAGTCTATAAGTCTTCTTGAAATATCTTTATTTGTTCCTTCAAGATTTAAAACAACTGTTCTTTTATTATTTAAATGATCTGCAACAGTGCTTGCATCGTCAAATCGCTCAGGTTTCACAAGTACTACCTGCAGAGAAGTTGTCGCATGGATATTTACAACTTTATTGTTTTTACGAAGTTGCGCTTCACTATCGTCTTTGCTTTCTTTTTTAGTGAAAACCTCTTCGTCTCCGAACCCAACTTCGTCAGTATCTTCAACATCTTCACTATACCCAAAAAAGTTTTTAATACTTTCAATAATCGCCATATCATTTCACCGTTAAAATTTAAAATTTCCCTCTCTTTAATAATTAATATTCTCGTCTGCCAAACAAAAGAGAACCTATGCGTACCCTTGTAGCTCCCTCTTTTATGGCATATGAAAAGTCGCCAGACATTCCCATTGAAAGAATATCCATATAGACATTATCATATTTTTTTGCTCTGTTGTCAATAAACAGTTTTTGCATTAGCTGAAAATTTGCTCTAATTTCTCTCTCATCGCCCTGTGGCGGTATCGCCATAAGCCCTTTTATGCGAATATTTGATAAGTTTTCTGCAATAAAATGGATAGTTTCAGAAAGGCTGTCCTTGCCTATACCACCTTTGCTCTCCTCATCGCCAACATTCACTTCGATTAAAATATCTTGAATTTTACTAAACTCTTTTGCTTTTGCATCAATTTGCATTGCAAGTTTAATACTATCAACACTTTCGATTAAATCAAAATATCGCACTGCATCTTTTGCTTTATTTCTTTGAAGTGTCCCAATAAAAGATTTCTCACAGTTTAGATAGCTATCTTTCTTTCCTAGAAACTCTTGTATTCGATTTTCTCCAATTATGGTTATGCCATTTTGCAAAGCAACATTTACAAGATCTGAGCTCACTGTTTTTGTAACAGCTACAATCTCAATATCCTCTCTGTAGCGCCCACTCTCTAAAAGTGCTTTTTCAACAGACTTATTTATAAAATCAATGTTTGAAATGACGTCAATCATATCTGTTTCCCCTCATATAAATCAGTACCACCAACTACAACCTCATCAAACAGCAAAAGGTACTTTGACTCATCTTGCACCCTTGATATAAAGTAGCTATCATCTTCATATATAATATCAACTTCTTTAAAGGCAAGCTTGTTGTTCTCTACAATGAAAACACCATAAACTCCATCGATTATTCTAAGTGCTGATATCGGAACTCGAAGTCCGGATATCTCGTTTCTATATATCTCAACATTAACAGTCCTGTTTGTAAATATACTCTCTGAGGTATTTATCGTCTTTAAAATAATAACCGCTTCTTCATCGTAGTAATTTATCTCTATAATGTCTGCATTCATGCCATCCACAAGAAGCTCGTTATATGAAATCGTCACACTGTTTCGCCCTTCGAATATCTCCGCCTGCTCTGCAGTCACCAAGACGGCAAAATAATTTTCATAGCTAACAGCAAGCTTATAGTCCTTCGTGTTCTTGATTTGTTCTTGATTTGCCATATCATTTATCTGACTTGGCGTTAGCGCAAAACCACTCTCAATAGTTAAAACATCTTCAAGTCCATCGGTAAACGACACAAAATATCCTCCACTATCGGCAGTTATATTGCTCGGTGGCGATATAGATGCATTAAGGCTATCTCTTTGCCCTTCCAAATCCGCTATAAGTCCGTCAAGGTAGTTTGAATTTTGGTTTACCGAAATCGATTTCTGATACAGAAGTGTTATCAAATTGTTATAGTAGTAGTCTGTATCGATAAACACCGAGTTCTTGCTTGAATTATTCATATTGATTATTTCGCTATATAGCTGTCTGTTTATCGATTCGATAGAAGTAACACCGGATAAACTCGGCAGCCGAATACCATCGAGCAGCTCTATCTCTTCGTTTAAATTATCAACAGTCGTCGCATTCTTAACATCGTCATCATTTTGATAAACTTTCGCTAATACACTTCCACTGCCAACTTTATCACCGTCATTTACAGTAAAAAGCAACGATCCACTGTAGTTAAGTGGATAGGTAACTTCATCACGAAAAATAACAGCAGGTCCTGTTGTTTTAATTTGGGTAGTATACTCATATGCTATCTGCGTTTCAACCGAAGAGCCAAACGACCTGACTATCTGGTATCCAAAATAGAAAATCAGCAGTCCAGCTAGTGCTAGCATCATTAACTTTGGGATTAATTTTCTCATAACTTATATTCTCTTAAAATTCTCTCCAAATCATCTTCAAAGCTTATGCTTTGCGGATTTAACCAGTTTATATGTTTGTTTTTACGAAACCATGTCATTTGTCTTTTAGCATAGTTTCTGCTGCGTTGCTTAATCAGTTCAACAGCCCCCTCAAATGGGATTTCACCGTTAAAATGCATAAAAAGCTCTTTATATCCAATTGCTGCACTAGCTGTTTCAGAAAGCCGCTCGCCGTAAAGCGCTTTCACTTCACTCACTAAACCTTCTTTCATCATTTCATCAACGCGACTATTTATCCTTGAATATAGTAACTCTCGATTATCTAAATCAAGCCCTATATACAATGCATTGTACTTTGTGTTTTTCCCCTTGTTTTCTTCTCTTTGCTGCGAAAAAGGCCTACCTTTATACTCTGTCGCCACAAGAGCCCTTAAAACCCTCTTCGTATTGTTTTTGTGAATATCTTTTGCCGACTGCTTATCGACCTCTTGTAGTAGCGAGTGGAGATAATCTGCACCTTTATCTAGCAAGATATCGTTATATTTAATTTTCAAATGTTCGGTATCTTCATCTGCAAAAGCAATTCCATTTACTACACTGTCGATATAAAGTCCCGTCCCACCAACAACAATCGGTATCTTACCTTTTGCTTTTATCTCTTCAATAGCCTTAGTTGCGTCCACTGAAAATGCTGCAACACTATAATCCTCTTTGACATTTCGAATAGATAACAGATGATGTTTTATCCCGTCCATCTCGTTTGGTTTTATCTTCGCAGTACCTATATTCATCTCTTTGTAGACCTGCATCGAGTCACAATTTATTATCTCTGTGTTAAGTCTCTTTGCAATTTTTATTGAAACACTGCTTTTCCCTGAAGCGGTAGGTCCTACCACCGCAATTAAATCAATCTCACTCATATTCTCATAAACTGCTTATCGAGTTGCTTTTTCGTCATTGAATAGGCAACAGGTCTTCCGTGTGGGCAGTATCTCACCTCTTTGTATTTTAAAACAAAATCAACTACCGCACGAAGATTTAGCTCGTCGCTCTCTTTTCCATACATAAGCGATGATCTGCATGAAACCGAGTGGATTATTTCATCTATAACCTCAATATGCATACGTTTACTTCCAAGTGATAGTTGCTTTGCCATATCTAAAATAGCATCTTCTATCTCACTGCTTTTTATAACCATAGGGGCTTCACGAACAACAACGCTCCCCATTCCAAAATCTTCAACCATAAACCCTACATCGCTTAAAATATCAATATTGTTTATAACAGCGTCGTAGTCGTTTTTATTTAAATTAACTGCAATCGGCACTAAAAGTGTCTGCATCTCTATTTTCCCGATATTCTCTTTTATTGTTTCGTAAGTATATCTTTCATGTGCAGCATGTTTGTCCACAAAAAGAACCTCGTCTGCAAACTTCACAACAACATACCCACCAAAAACCTCGCCTAAAATATCGTATTCTAGCATGTTTGATGATATATCGCTCTCTACTCTTTTTTTGTCGATTACCGCCTCATCAAGCCCTGTCTCGCATTCTTTTTCTATCGGCTCTGCGCACTGCAGAACTTTACTATGAAAAACTTGCTCGCTATCTTTTTCAAAACTCTTGCTTGAAAACCTTTTTTCTTCTATCTCTTCAATATGCAAATCAACATCTTGCACTAAAATTTTGCTATCAAATGTGCGCGCAACATCTTCAACAAAAGATATCATAGCATTATTTTGATTGAATAAAATCTTTTTTTCTTCTTCAGTTTTGTTGTTCTTTGTAAATACAGGGGCAGCTTCTGTCTCTTTTTTATTTCTAAAGAGCGTTTGTTGCTCTGCAACAGAAAGCTCCTCTGAAGGCAAAGTCTCTTTTCTTTCAAGTTTTAGCGCTGGAATCTGGTTGTTCTTTAAAAGCGCATTTGATACCCCTCTGTATACGACATCAAATATATCTCTATCGTCTTTAAAACGAACTTCTGTCTTATTTGGATGAACATTAACATCAACAAGCGGCGCTGGCATACTAAGAAAAATCACACCACCTGCAAACTTACCACTAGTTATCATCTTTGAAAACGCTCTATCAACTGCCGCACCAATTATTCTATTTTTAATAAACCTATCGTTTATAAAGAAATACTGCATAGAACGAGAGGCTCTTGATGCCGTAGGCTTCGTTACATAACCACTTATTGAATAGCTATCAAGCTCATAGGAAACTTCAATTAAACCATCAAAAAAGCTCTTGCCCAAAACGGCAATTATCGCCGATGATAGTTTCCCATCTCCCGGCGTATAAAGCTCTTCTTTGCCCG
>CAYJGP010000033.1:9853-15726 GCA_964369435.1 uncultured Oscillospiraceae bacterium
CTCTTTGATAAACTTAAATGAAATAGCAGGATTTGAGAGTGCAAGCTTATCTAAAACATCTGCAATAGCATTTCCCTCAGTGCTGTTTTTCTTTAGAAACTTCATTCGAGCTGGTGTATTGTAAAACAAATCAGAGATGACAAAAGTCGTCCCACGCGGACACCCTGCATCATCAAGCTCTCTCTCAACTCCGCCTTCAATTCTATAAAGAGCGCCGTTATCATTATCTGTTGCAGTTAGAAGTTCAATTTTTGATACTGATGAAATAGCGGCAAGCGCCTCACCACGAAACCCGAGTGTATTTAAATATTCAAGATCTTCATATTCTGAAATTTTCGATGTTGCATGACGCAAAAATGCTTTTCTTATATCGTCCTTTGCTATTCCATGTCCATCGTCCCGCACGCGAATATATGTAGTACCGCCATCACGTATCTCAACAGTTATCGACTTTGCTCCCGCATCAATAGAGTTCTCAACAAGTTCTTTGACTACCGAAAGCGGTCTCTCGACAACCTCTCCAGCGGCTATAAGTTCAGCTATATGTTGTGGTAATATATTTATCACAAAATTACTCCTTACTTAAGTTTGTTTTGCAAAGAATTCAATAGATTTAATGCTTCAAGCGGTGATAATGTCTGTAAATCAACAGCCGCAAGGGTTGATAACACCTCTTCATTGCAACCTGTTTCTATCTCTTCGGTATAATTGTTTTTGCGCACCTTTGGTTTATCGCTCTCACTCTCGAGAGTTTTTAAAATATCATAAGCCCTTTTTATCACAATGTTTGGCACACCTGCAAGCTTTGCAACTTCTATACCAAAGCTTTCGTCTGCACCACCTTTAACTATCCTTCGCAAGAAAATAATATCTTCGCCCCGCTTTTTAACAGCAGTGCTTACATTAACAATCCCTTCAATTTCATCTTCCATATCGGTTATCTCGTGATAGTGGGTTGCAAACATAGTTTTTGCACCGATTTTTTTGGTGTCGGCAATATATTCAACTACAGCTTTAGCAATGCTCATACCGTCAAATGTAGAAGTACCTCTTCCTACTTCATCAAGGATAATCAGACTGTCAATTGTTGCATTGTTTAAGATAAAGGCAACTTCGCTCATCTCAACCATAAAGGTCGATTGTCCCATAAACAAGTCATCAGATGCTCCAACGCGTGTGAAAATCCTATCGATTAGCGGTAGGTGCGCCCTTTTTGCTGGAACAAAACAGCCCATCTGCATCATAATGCAGATAATCGCTGTTTGGCGCATATATGTAGACTTACCTGCCATATTAGGTCCAGTTATAATCATAACTCGATTATCTACCATATCAAGATTCGTATCATTTGGCACAAAGACACAGTCATCAAGAACAGCTTCAACAACAGGGTGTCTGCCCTCTGTTATCTCAATTTTACCACTGTTTGAAATCGTTGGTTTACAGTAGTTATTTTTCAAGCTGACTGCCGCAAAACAGCAGAAGACATCGAGCTTTGCAACCGCCGACGCAGTTTGTTGTAGTTGCTGCAGATTTTGAGCTATATGTTTTTTTAGATTTGAAAAAATCTCGCTCTCAAGGGTGAGGATCTTCTCTTTTGCATAGAGCACCTTTTCCTCATACTCTTTAAGCTCTTCTGTTATATATCGTTCAGCATTTGTTAGCGTTTGTTTTCTTATATATCTCTCAGGTACTTTATCAATAAACGACTTTGTAACCTCTAAATAGTAGCCGAAAACTTTGTTGTATCCGATTTTTAGATTTTTTATCCCGCTCGCTTCACGCTCACGAGCTTCCATATCAAATATCAGACCTTTTCCGCCATTTAGAAGTAATTTCAGCTCATCAAGTTCTGCATTAAACCCAGCTTTTATGATTTCGCCCTCTTTATACTCTCCACCCTCTGGTATCGCTAATGTATCATCTATAACTTTTGCAAGGTCTGTGAGTGGATTGAGCTCATTTTCAATTTCACATCCAAGCTTCGATTTTAGATTTTTTGCAAGCTCTTTTAGTTGCGGCAGTTGCCACAGTGAGATAAGTAGGTTTAAAACCTCTTTTGGCTCTGCAGAACCAAAAACTATCCTGCTCACAATCCTCTCGATATCGTAAACTCCGCTAAACGCTTCATCAAATGTTTGGCGCAACGAAAAATCCGATAACAGCTCTTCCACTAAATCAAGCCTGTCTCGTATCATCTCTTTTTCAAATAGAGGTTGCTCTATGTAGTTTCGAAGAAGACGTCTTCCCATCGATGTTTTTGTCTTATCAACTATCCAGAAAAGGCTACCTTTTTTATCTCCGTTTCGAACATTTGCTGTAAGCTCTAAATTTCGGCGAACAGCAAAGTCCAGCTGCATATTCGAAAGTTTCATTGTATCAATAAATCTAAGCATTTTTAGAATATTGTCAAGGTGATTTTCCAAAAGGTATTGCACAACCATAGCAACGGCCGCTAAACCATCTTCTTTTTCACCGAGAGCGCTCTTCTTTAGCTGGATATTTTCCTGCAGATAACGAACTCCATCAAAACAGAACTGCTTAGATACAAGGGTGTGCGGAATTCCAGATTTGAATTTTATAAAAGCGACGGCCGCAGGATACCCCCCTGCAGATGAATTGAAAATTATTTCGCTTGGCGAAACTTTTGAAATTTCATCTATAACCTTTTGCTCAACATCTTCGTTAAACACCATAAACCTTCCATTACCTGTAGTTATATCTACAAAAGCAACAGAAGCTTTGTTATCTTCAAAATATATAGTCGCTAAGAAGTTGTTTTTGCTCTCATCAAGCATACTTCCTTCAATAACAGTGCCCGGTGAAACTATTCTTGTAACATCACGTCGAACAGGTCCTTTTGTCGAAGAGACCGATTCAAGTTGCTCGCATATAGCAACTTTATACCCTTTTTCGATAAGCCTTGCTATATAGCTCTCTGCGCTGTGGTATGGTACGCCGCACATAGGTGCACGTTCTTCTTGTCCGCAATCTCGTCCTGTTAGCGTAAGCTCAAGCTCTTTTGAAGCAAGATGCGCATCTTCAAAAAACATTTCATAAAAATCACCAAGTCTAAAAAATAGTATTTTATCTTGATGCTCTTCTTTTATTTCAAAATATTGTTTCATCATCGGGGAAAGCGCCATACCTTTACACCTCTAACACATTGTTATCTTTAATTTAACTCAAAAATGGCTTTACAATAGAGCAAAAGCCATTTAATAAGTCTATAAATTATTGTCTACTAGTTACAACCGCTACAGCTCGAACAACCATCAGCACTGCAACCGCTCGCAGGTTGGTAGGTCATTGGATCATCACCATTAATAGCAGCTGATAGAATCTGCGATACCATCTGAACGCTCTCATTAAGGTCGTTCTCTGCTGCCATGTATCTTGCCATATTATCGTTTCCAATTATCTCGCCTTGCTTTAAACGCAGCTGTTTTGAAAGCTCTATATTCTCAGGTGAGCCTGCTTCACCTTTTTGTGAATTTTCAGTCATTTTTGCTCTTATTTCATTGAACTCTGCAATTTTCTCATTTAGCTCTTTATCGCTATCTTTTGCAGCAATAGCTTTTTGTAAAGCTAAATACTTTTCATCCTGCTGTATAAATACTCCTAGTTCACGTGCTCTCTCTACTATTGTCATTTCTTTTCTCCTTAAAATTAATTTATTTTTTCGCCTATAACTGCAAAATTCTTCGCTTCTTTAACATAGACATCGGCATACCCACCAAATGGTATATCACTTCCCGGGAACATAACAAGCATTCCGCTATCTGTTCTGCCAGCGAGGTGACCTTTCTTTGTTGTTGCATACGAGTCAACAAGGATTCTCACCGTCTTGCCTATGTAGCTTTTATTTAGTTCAAACGATATCTTATTCTGCTCCGCTATAAGTTCATTTAAATATTCTGCTTTTTTACTTCTCTGTAAAACATCTGGTAGATTTGCCGCCGCAGTGCCTTCGCGCTTGGAATATATAAAGGTAAACAATTGGCTAAAACGCACCTTTTTCACGACCTCAAGAGTCTCTAAAAACTGCTCTCTGCTCTCGCCGGGAAATCCGACGATAATATCTGAACTGATTGAAATACCTTCGACTTTTTCTTTAGCATACTCTATAAGATCAAGATAGCTCTCGATAGTATATCCTCTGTTCATTGCCTTTAGTATCTCATTGTTTCCCGATTGAAAAGGTAGATGAAACTGTCTTGAAACCTTTTCGCACGCCGCTATAGTATCTATTAGCTCTCTTGATGCATCTTTTGGATGACTTGTCATAAACTTAATCTTAAAATCGCCATCTATATCGTTTATCATCTTCAAAAGAGCTGAAAACGACACCGGAGTTTTAAGCGTTTTCCCATAGGAATTCACATTCTGTCCAAGAAGGGTTATCTCTTTATACCCCTTTGCTACTAGCTCTTGAATTTCAGCTAAAATATCTGCAACTTCTCGGCTCTTCTCTCGCCCACGAACAAGTGGCACAACGCAGTAGGTACAAAAGTTATCGCATCCGTACATAATAGGCACAAACGCTTTAAACTTACCATCTCGCCGAACAGGTACTCCCTCATAGATAAATTTATGGGTTTCTTCGTTGTCAACAACCCTTTTTTTGCTTTTCAAAACTTGCTCTAAATTATCGAGAAGATTATACATTCCCTCGGTTCCGAAAATCAAATCTACATAAGGGTAGCTTTTGAGAAGCCTCTCTGCAATATGCTTCTGCTGTGGCATACAGCCGCCGATACCGATTATCATATTTTTATTTTTTTCTTTATAATGCTTTAATGCTCCGATATTCCCAAAAACACGCTCTTCTGCATGTTCACGAACTGCACAGGTATTATAGATAATAATATCCGCTTCTGCTGCTTCATCCAAAAAAGTAAAACCTACTGCACCGAGCATTCCCTTTATCTTCTCACCATCCGAAACGTTTTGTTGGCATCCGAATGAATGGACAACGGCGGTTGGTATTACATCGCCATACCGCTCTCTCACTGCTCGCAAAACTCTTTCTATCTGGCTGTCGCTTATCTTCAAAATATTAGTTCCCTCTCAAAAAATCATATATCAAAAAGTATATCATAAATCACTCTTTTTTTCAATAGAAGTTAGTCTTTTAAAAGCAGCTTTTTAAGATAGATTCCAGTGTATGATTTTTCATTTTGACAAACCTCTTCAGGTGTACCCTCTGCAATAATCTTACCACCACGATCTCCACCTCTGGGACCTAAATCAATAATATGGTCAGATATTTTTATCACATCAAGATTATGCTCTATAACTATAACGGTATTTCCGGCATCAACTAGTTTATCGAGCACCTCAATTAACAGATGCACATCTGCACTGTGGAGCCCAGTTGTCGGCTCATCGAGGATATATATAGTCTTACCTGTACTTCTTTTTGATAGCTCTGTTGCAAGTTTAACCCGCTGCGCTTCACCGCCAGATAGGGTTGTTGCCGATTGTCCAAGCTTAATATAAGAAAGGCCAACATCCATAAGTGTTTTAAGTTTTGAGGCTATTCTTGGAACTGGTTCGAAAAAATTGTATGCTTCTTCAACAGTCATCGCAAGCACATCACTTATATTTTTGCCCTTATAGGTGACTTCAAGTGTCTCTCTGTTATAGCGTTTCCCTTGGCACTCTTCACACGGAACATATATATCAGGCAAAAAATGCATTTCGATTTTTATTATACCATCGCCCTCACAGTGCTCGCAGCGCCCACCCTTGACATTAAAGCTAAATCTCCCAGCTTTATAACCTTTTGTTTTCGCAGCTTGAGTTTTTGTGAACAGCTCACGAATTTCGGTAAAAACACCTGTATATGTCGCTGGATTGCTTCGCGGTGT
>CAYJGP010000034.1:0-3142 GCA_964369435.1 uncultured Oscillospiraceae bacterium
CGATACCGTCATGAGTTCGCCAGTCGCCAAGTGTTTCGTTTTTTACAAGCTCACCTTGGCTATAATTTCCTATAATACTGCCGGAAACAGGCATTGTGAAAGTAGGGATAGTCTCCTCTACTGGCGCAACCTCAGGCTCTACCGCAACGGGGTCTGGATTTGTAACTGTTGGTTGTGGGTCTGGGGTTTGTTCTGGCTCAGGCGTAGGCTCTGGTTCATCAACTACAGATGGATCGCTACTAGGATCTACCGGCTCATCATCTTTGGGTCCCTCAACATCGATAAAACCAGGTACACTGTTTGAGTTTTGCGGCAGATCATTTAAGTCGGAGATACCATCGATAGTTGAGTTGATTGCAAAGAATGCTGTTATTGCTGTTCCTACCATGCAAAGTGCAAGTGCTAGGAAGAAACTGCGGGAGTTTATAAATTTTGTGAGTTTTGAATTTTTTTCTGTTTTCATTTTAAACACCTCTCATTGCCTTATTTTTGACAAGGATTTTTTCTTTATGCATATAACAAAATATTTTTGTTCAAAATAGTTTTGAGGTGGTAATATGAAAAACAAAGAATATGAAAAACTTGTAGAGAAGCATAGCCAAAATAGTAATATAATAAAAAACTGTACAATTGCCTTTATAGTTGGTGGTGCAATCTGTGCTGGTGGACAGCTGCTTTTTAATTTCTACTCGCAGTATGGAAACGATACAGCGCAGTCGAGCACACTTGTTTCGATAACGCTTATCGCGATATCCTTTCTCCTAACAGGATTTAACATCTACCATAAAATCGCCGATAAGGCGGGAGCGGGCACACTAATTCCTATTACAGGTTTTGCAAATGCCGTTGTTTCTCCGGCAATCGAGTTTCGAGCAGAGGGACTTATACTCGGAGTAGGAGCAAAGATTTTTTCAATATCAGGGCCAGTTATAGTTTATGGGCCACTTGCAAGCGCGATTTATGGTCTTATATTTTATTTCTTTATAATGTGAGGATATTATGGCTAAAAGAATAGGAAAGCAAACAATAGAGCTTGAGAGAAAAATTGGAATTCTCGATAGTGCGGCTGTGGTCGGACAAAAAGAGGGGGAGGGGCCTCTCTCTCGTTTTTTTGATTACTCATCTCCAGATATTATGTTTGGTGAAGATAGCTTTGAGAGAGCTGAGAGCAAGATGGTATCGAAATCCTGTGAGAAAACACTTGAAAAAGCAGGGCTTTCTCTCACCGATATAGATCTAATCTGCGGTGGTGACCTTTTAAACCAATGTGCGGCAAGCCATTTTGCACATAGAAATAACGGGATACCCTTTATCGGACTGTATGGCGCCTGTTCAACACTCACAGAGGGGATTTGCCTAGCGGCACTTTTTCTCGATGGCGGGGGATTTAGCAAGGTTTTAGTCGAGACAAGTTCGCACTTCTGTACCGCTGAGCGGCAATATCGGTTTCCGCTTGAATATGGAAGTTTTCGAACACCGAACAACCAATGGACGGTAACAGGAAGTGGCGCTTGTATTATTGGGAGCGACAGTCCTTTTGGTATCTATATAAAAAGGGTGCTTATTGGAAAAATAATTGATCTTGGTATAACTGATCAAAACAACATGGGAGCGGCGATGGCGCCGGCGGCAGCGGACAGTATAAAGCAGTTTTTTAAAGATACAGATGCAAAACCGACAGACTACGATGCTATCTTCACAGGTGACCTTGGAGCAGTTGGCACAAAAATCGTTCGTGAGATGCTAAAAGAAGAGGGATACGATATTGAAGATATCCATAGCGACTGTGGCCTTTTAATATATGACCTATCAAGACAGAATGTCCGTTCAGGTGGCAGTGGATGTGGATGTTCGGCGAGTGTTTTTTCATCCTACGTGATAGAGAAGCTAAAACAGCGAGAGCTGAGAAAGATACTGTTTATGTCGACAGGGGCACTCTTATCCCCAACGACAACGCTACAGGGCGAGAGCATACCGTCGGTTGTGCATATAGTAGAGATTGAGGTAGAATAGATGGATATTTTAAAAGCATTTATAGTGGGCGGACTGTTTTGTGTCATCGGGCAGATTTTAATAGATAAAACAAAGCTAACACCTGCAAGAATTCTAACGGGTTATGTTGTTGCAGGCGTTATCCTCTCGGCTATCGGCGTTTATGACTATATAGCAGAATTTGGCGGTGCTGGTGCATCGGTACCGCTGACAGGATTTGGAGCAGTGCTTGCAAAAGGCGTTGAAAGAGCAATTCGGGAAGATGGTCTAATCGGTGTTTTAACAGGTGGATTATCCTCCGCTGCAGCTGGTATTTCAGCGGCTGTTTTCCTCGGTGTCATAGCGGCTATTTTATTTAAGCCGAAGGAAAAGTAGCGAAGGTATAAAAGACTTTGTAAAAATGAAAAGCTTTAAGGCTTTAAGTTTGCAAAATAAAAAAACAGATATGAATTTTTTAGTTCATATCTGTTTTTTGTTATATAATATTTATCGGTATACCTTTTTAAGATGGCTCTTAATTTAGTTTTTAAATTTAAACTATTATATCGAAATCTTATTCTGCTCTGCTAAAATCATTCGAAGTCCTTTTAATACACCCTGATTATCATTGCTATCGGTTGTATAGCGTGCTACTTTTTTAATCTCATCGGCGGCATTTCCCATAGCAAACGAGTGTTTTATTACCGAGAGCATCTCGGTCGTTATCGCTATCGCCAAAAGCTGCAATCTCATCAGCTGCTATGCCATACATATCTGCAGTTTTAAGGAGCATCTTGCCCTTATCCATAATATTATCGCATATCTCAAGGTAACCATCGTAAGAGCAGCTTAGATTAACCCCTTCAATCTCCAAGAGCTCTGAAACTGCCTTTTTATAAATATCAAGATCTATAATTTTTGCGTCAATCTTTAGGATTTGCGCTGTTTTCAAATCATCGATATCGTCGATTTTGTAGGCGTTTTTTGTGAAATGCTCTTTGTTGAAAAAAGGAACATCTTTAAGTTTGCTTACATCAAACCCACGAATAGCGCTCGCCATACGAAGATGTTCATCAAAGTAAAAATCTATATCATAAAAGGTGAATTTTCTATCATTTGCATCGTGAAAGGTTGTGTGAAAATTATACTTAAGCAATACATTCACAACCTT
>CAYJGP010000034.1:3152-11311 GCA_964369435.1 uncultured Oscillospiraceae bacterium
ACCTTTTCAAGTTTTTCAAATGAAAAAGGGTAGGTGATATGTTCTGCTTTGTCCTTCGAGATAAACTCATGGCCATTATTTAAAATAAGGTCACAGTCGAGTGAAAAATCAGAAACAATACCCTTTGTAGTTCCAAAGTTTCGACCGGTAACAATTATATACTTGACACCAGACTCTTTTATAAATTTTAAGGTTTCGGCATCAATAATATTCTCTCCACAAAGAAGCGTTCCATCAAGGTCGAAGGCAAAAAGTTTTATCATAAATTCTCCTTATATATTTTCTTTATGTATTATAACAGCTAAAGTGAATAAACACAAATGAAAAACGAGAGCTTTTGGTAAAACTCTCGTAAATCTAGTTCTATTATCCGATATATTTTTCAATAGGCGCTAAATCGAGCATATCGAAGTTGCGCAAAAATTCGTAGATAACTTTCGCTATCTCTTTGCATCCACCCTCTTTTTTACTCTCAATATTGAGTGGCATAAGTGGATCGTGAAGCGATAGGCGAAGTAAAAACCAGCCATTTTCGGTATTTACACGAACACCTTCAAAGTCTTTTTCTGCAGGGGTTAGGTTTGGGTTACTTATAGCATACGCTTTGAGTTTCTCGATAACATCTTCACCGTAGGTTTTAAAATCATCTTGCGATATTTTAAAGCGGAGCTCGGCGGTATCTGCTGGTTGTTTTAAATTTTGAAGCATTGACGATAATGTTTTACCCTCACTGCGTAGTTTCGCGAGTTTAATTAGGATTTTTGCCGCAATATATGCACCATCATCGAGGAAATAGTTCTCTTTGAAAGCTCCGTGTCCCGAAGTTTCAACGGCAAGTGCCGAATGCTGTCCCTCGTTATTTAGGCGAATAGACTCGTTTATAACATTTTTATACCCTCTCTTAAAGCGGTGGTGGATTAGTCCCTCGTCCGCAAGAAATTGGGTTAGCTCATCACTTGTAACAGAGTCTGTTACAATGGTAGTGCCAGGGTCAGTCTCTTTTAGAATTGCGCCGAGAAGTGCAATAAGGGTGTTTTTATTTATCTCGTTGCCATCTTTATCAACAACGCTTGCTCTATCAACATCGGTATCGAAAATAATTCCAAGATCAGCATCTGCCGCAAGAGTTGCTTTGCAGACAGCCTTCATAGCTTCTTTATCCTCAGGATTTGGAATATGGTTTGGGAAATTGCCATCGGGATCTAAAAAAACGCTACCAGTTGTATCTGCACCTAGTGGAGTTAAGATTTTCAGAGCGAAAAATCCACCAGCGCCATTTCCTGCATCAACTATTATCTTAAACCCATCAAGCGGTTTATCGCCACTTCCAATTTCATCTCGAATTTTGCATACGAGATAGTTGCTGTATGAAGAGATTAAATCTTTTTGTATAACCTGTCCTTCATCGCATTTTGAAAAGTTGTTTTCAGTTGCAAGAGAAACAAGAGTTGAAATATCGCCCTTTTCAAGACCACCATCTTTTGTGAAAAACTTCATTCCGTTTCTGTTAAATGGAAGGTGACTCGCAGTTAACATAATTCCGCCATCACAATTAAAATCGGGAAGTACTGTGCTCATAAAAATCGATGGGGTTGATGCAAGTGCACAGTCATAGACAGAAACACCACTCGATATAAGTCCTGAAATAGCAGCAGTTTTTAGTGTGTTTGCAGTAAGGCGACTGTCATGCCCTACAGAAATTATAATATCTTTGGCAGCCTTTCCTGTTTTCTCACAAAGGAATGAAGCGAAACTTAAAGCGAGGGTTTTAACTGCTTCTTCGGTAAGGTTTACCGTCTCTCCAACGATACCCGGAAGAGCAACACCTCGAATGTCGCTCCCGTTTTGTAGTGCTTTGTAATTTATCATGAAAACTCCTCCATCATTTAATTTGATTATCGTTTTTCTTTATTATATAATATAGATAAAATTATTACAATAAGGCGGAGTGAAAATTGAAGTTTACCGACGATTTTTTATGCGATAAAATCAAAAATACAAAAAAACCAATATATATCTATGGGATGGGAAACGGTGCAGTCAAGCTGCTACAGATTTTAAAAGAACTTGGGCGAGAGGCATCGGGTGTTTTTGCAAGCGATGAATTTGTTCGTGGACAAGAGTTTTGCGGCTTCACAGTGACGAAACTATCGAAAATCCCAAAAGATGCTTTTATATTACAAGCATTCGGAAGCTGTGAGCCTGATGTTCTAAAGCGGATTTGCAAAATAGCAAAAAATTATGAATACTATGCTCCTGAGATGCCTCTTTTTGGAGATGCAAAGCTATATGATAGGGAATATCTAGATGAAAATCTCCCGAAAATAAATAAACTGTATAATATGCTTGCAGATGAAAAGAGCAAAGAGGTTTTGCAAAACTGCATAAATCATGCGATATCTGGAAATATAGACTATCTTTTTTTAGCAGAAACTGATAAGTTTGAGATATACAACGATATTTTATCTGAAAACCAAACAGGGTATCTCGATTGCGGCGCGTATGACGGAGATACGGTTTTAGAATATGTTAAATACAAAGGAAAACAAGGGAAGATAATAGCTGTTGAGCCTCACCCGAAAAATTTTGCAAAGCTTTTGAAAAATACCGAAGGGATAGAGGGAGTTGAATGTTTAAATGTTGGCATTTACGATAAGCATGGAGAGATATCATTTACAAAAGACGCAGGACGTCATTCAGCTGTTAGCGAAACAGGGAAGATAACGATAGAAACAATGCCGGTTGACGAGATTGCAACATACGAAACATCGTATGTAAAGCTCGATGTTGAAGGATGTGAGAGAGAAGCTCTTTTAGGTGGTATAAAAACTCTAAAACAAAGGGTCAATCTTCTTGTTGCTTGCTACCATAAGATGGGCGATATCTGGGAAATTCCACTTCTTATAAATGAGATAAATCCTGATTATAAAATATATCTTCGACGTCAGAGCTATCTGCCAAATTGGGAATGCAATGTTATTGCTATATAGGTCTATAATCGCTTTATAATTGATAAAACCAAATGATTAATATATAATAGATATTATACAATGAAATTTGTAGTTGGGGTGTTTAATGATTAAATTTAGTGACAGACAAAAGAATATCGCAAAAATTCTGCTCTGTCTTGGTATAGGGGTTATTTGTTATATCTTCGCTTTGACAAATGATCTCTCGTATGATACAAATGACGATCCAGCAGCGATGATTCTACATGGAAAGGGAAGCTATTTCTCGCCGCTTTTTGCAAAGCCTTTTTCCGCTCTTTTGGGTGTCCTTTATGGATATTCTCCGCAAACCCCTTGGTGGCTTTTTATAACTCTTGCTACAATAGCGATATCTATAAGTATAACACTATATGTTGTTTCTCGGCGGTTTAATAAATATAATGCTATTTTTGTTGCAGTGCCGATAGTGTTATTTTTTTTGATAACAACCACAGAAGAGATAAACTTTACAAGAACAGCAGCGGCAGCTGCAGTTGCTGGTATTTTACTTATTTTACAGGGAATAGATGATTATAAGGATAGTCGAAAGCTTGCTATAGCTTTAATTATAATGGGTACCATAGTTTGGATATGGGGCGCTATGATACGAGATCAAATTGCTTTTGTCGTGATTCCTTTTGCAGGGGTATTTCTCATTGCAAAACTGATTGGAAGAGCAGAGCGGTTTCATATCAAGCAGTTTATAGATGATGCTAAAACACCTGTTCTTATAGCGCTGGCGGCTTTATTTGTCGGTTTTTTTACTTTAGTTGTAAGTGGACTATTTTATACGGATGCTGAGCGTGAGAGCATTGAATACTACGATGCTAGGATTTCAGTTCAAGATTATGCATCAAACTATAAGAGTTATATGGAAGCGGAGGATGAGTATCTAGCACTTGGTGTATCAGAGAATGACTATACGATGATTTTTACCGATTGGTCAACTGAAGATACTAATTTTTTCACAACCGAGTTGTTTGAGGAGATGCGGCAAACTTTATATAGTCCAAATACTGTTTTTAAATCGGTTGAAATAGTGTTTAGTTATCTTTTAAGTGACTGGTATAGCATAGTTGTAATTGCAATTTTCGCAACACTAATAGCATTTAGCGCCAAAAGGCGAGTAGGACTTTTAATAATGTTTGCAGTTTTATTTGCATACCTATTCTACCTTGCATTTTTGGGTAGGGTTGAGGGGCGAGTAGTGGAGCCTGTATTTCTATATGCGATAATATTTGCTTTAATCTATAGTGATATTTCACTTTTGAGGGGAGATATCAAGCAAACTGCAAAATCTACGTCATTAATTCTGCTAAACTCAATGCTTGTTATCTTTTTATTTCTGCCAATTATCAGCAGTTGGGCAGAAAACCTAAAAATAGAACTCGCGAAAAACCATGCGGTTGGAACTTATAACTTAAACGCTCACAATTTCTATAATATGATAGCAGAAGAGAAGGATGAAATATACTTTCTGCCGATAATGAATTCACTAGAACTTCTCCCCTCTGAGAGGATTTCGCCGAAATACCAGCCAGATGTTGAGAGAATTGAAAACCTGTTTTTTCTAGGTGGTTGGGATGCAAGGACACCTGTAAACTATGATGCAATGGCAGAATATGGTATAGTGAATCCAATGGAAGCGCTTTTTAACAACAAAAATGTTTTATCGGGTTTTGACACAAGCCTTGATACCTATCTTCGAGAACACTATGGAGAAGATATATCACTGACACTTGCAAAGTATATAACACAAGAATCAGGATATAATTATGGGTTTTTCCAATACTGTCTGCCAATTGAAGAGGACATTTTGTATGATGAAAACGCAGAACCTGTTTATATAGAAAATTATTACTACCTTGATTACTCAGATGGACTGTATATTTCACCTGATGGTGGCTGTGTCACACTTAGCGGTGCTTTGGGTAAAGAGGGGATAGATGAATATGAAGAGCTGTTTTTCAATATGGAAACAGAGGATGGAAGGTTAAGTTATAGGGTTTTTGTCGATGACAGCGGCAACTTCAACTGTCGTTTATACACCCTTACAGAAGAGATGATATCTCACTCTGTTGTGAGTATAGTTGCTAAAACATCAGAGGGCGAATATATAGAAATTCAGAAATTAGGTGAATTTATTGAGACTGCAAAGAGCTAAAAAAGAGATAAGCTTAAAGATAGATTGGATTGATTTTTCAAAAAAAGCAGCTAAAAATATAGTTGATTTAGCTATTCCTATAATAATGGGTCTTATCTGCTACTATCTTTTTTTGCATATAGGCCTACATTATGAAACAAACGATGATGCCGCAGCACTATTTATGCTAGCGGCGGAGGGTGAAGATTTCACTATGATTTTTTCAAAACCTCTCTCGATTTTCATCTCAGACCTTATGTCGGCCAGTCCAGATGTTCCAATCTGGGCATTTATGACGCTGATAACGATAACCGCCTCGCTTACAATCTGTCTTTTTGTGCTCAAAAAGAGACTTCGTCTGATTTTGTTCTTGCCTGTTTCATTGTTTGTAGTATTCTTTTTCACGGTGACGACAGTAGTGCAGATAAATTTCACAAGAACAGCCGCCGCCGCCGCAGTGGCAGGTGTTATGCTTATTTTACAAGGAATATTGACGTTTTCACAGCGTGGGATAGCAGCGAAAATTAGCTCGATTATTGAAGTGATGCTCGGAGTGACTGTATGGTTTTGGGGTGCTATGATACGTGATCTTATGGCATACCTAATAATTCCTTTTGCCGGTCTGTTTGTGGTTTTTTATGCCCTTAGCAGAACTGATAAACTTAGCATAAAGCAGTTTTTTAAAAACCTTAAAACCCCCATAATAATATCTGCGGCGGCACTTGCAGCAGCGGTTGTTGTAACTGTGATTTCATATAATATGTATACTCCAGAAGAAAATGATGCGCTACAGCATTATAAAGCCCGCATTTCAGTTCAGGATTACGCCGATAACTATCCAGCATACGAGGAGGCAGAGGATGAGTATCGTGCGCTTGGCATTACAGAAAATGAATACTATATGATTTTCGAAGGGTGGACGACTGAGGATACTAATGTTTTCACAACAGAGTTATATACCGAGATGCGAGAAACTCTATATACTGAAAATAGCTTTTCAGATGGACTGGATACAGCGATAGAATACCTTGAAACAGAATATGAAATATGGATTTTTGCGTTTGTGTTTATTGTTGTTCTATCGGTTTTTTTGAAAGGTATGAGAAAAGCTTATCTACCTATATTTATTATCTGTGCTTTTGCATATCTAATCTTTTTGGCAATACAAGGCAGGGTACTGCCGCGAGCTGTTGATCCTGTAGTTTTATATATAGTTTTGCTTTCATCGCTATTTTTTGGAACAAAAAGTGAGGGGAGCGACGAAAGTAGTATAGTTGTAAAACCAAAGATAGCATCGATTGTTTTATCGGCTACTTTACTTTTTTTAACAGTACCAGTTGTCGGTGTGATATTTAGCGACTTTAGCGAAAATTTAGAGAAGGCAAAAGAAGAATATTTCGGACAAACATACCCACAAATAGCATACGATTTTTACGACTATATCGACCAAAACAACGAAACGGCGTATCTGTTGACAATAAACGATGGAATATCATTTATGCCAGCGACGAATAAACCTATATTTGTTCCAGCTGATCCAAAAATAGCCGAAAACCTTTTCTTTCTTGGTGGCTGGGATGCTAGAAGTCCTGCAAACTACGAAAGACTTGCAAAGTTTGGGATAGATAATCCTCTAGAAGATTTAGTCACAAAACAAAACACTCTTACTGTGTATAGTGAGAGTTTGCACAGTTATCTTTCATATCATTATGGCGATGAGATAACTGTTTCGCTTGTTGAAACGGCTATTTTTAGCGACAATGCAAGAATGGATTTTGTTATGTTCACAAAACCATTAGGAGAGATAATACAGCCAATCGATGAAGATAGAGAAGAGGGCGTAGCGGTTGATGTATCGCAGTTTTTCTATGCAGAGCTCTCAGAGGGATATGTAAATGTGCCAACTCATGATACACTCTGTATTAGGGGGAAGTTAAATGAAGAACAGATAGAGCAGTATAAAGAGCTCTACCTAAATATCGAAACTCAGCTAGGAAGAGAATCTTATGGTATATTTATAGAAGCAGATGGTAGTTTTGAATGCTATGCATTTGGACCGGATATAGATATATTAGATGAAAGCTATGAGATAAGTCTTGTTGCAAGAGATGATAGCGGTGATCTTATAACTACAAATATATTTACCGAATTTTTTATGAATTAGATAATTAACTTCGAAGTGACAAAAAAGTGATGCACATAAAGTGCATCACTTTTTATAATAAAAACAACTACGCTCGAACCCTGAAAACAGGACCTTTTGGCTGAAATGGCAGATTGTTGCCGTATGGGACTAAAAATGCATGTTCACGATTTTGAAGTTTTAGTGAAGACTCGCAGTATCCATCGGTTATTATTAAAATAGGGGCATCTTTTGGGAAATCGTCGGAATTTAAAAGAAGATCAATCCCCGGTTGCAAAATTGTGCCGCCACGTCCTTTAACCAAAACATTGCTTGCTATATCTGATGGGGAAATATAGCCCATATCATAAGCTGCGGCATCGCAGAAAACAATTCTTGCTGCCAAAACCTCTTTCGAGACAGAGTAACTTGCAATAGCACCGAGGCATAGTGCGAGGAGATGTCTGTCCATAGATCCAGAGGTATCGAGAACAACACCAAATGTCCTTCCATTTCGCATCTCATCGGTTATGATATATGAGGCTCTTGGAATATCTGGAGTTGACGACTGTCGGCGAGAAACTCTTGCATAACTTCTTTTCTTTTCAATGGGTATAAACATCTCATCGAACCATCTTGCAAGTGATGCATCCCAAGGAATAGGAGGATGCGAGAGCGATCTTATCTCTTCAACTAGACCCTCAGGGAGATAACCTCTATTTTCGTTTTGATGATAGGTAAGTCCTTGAGCAATCGCTCTGTGATAAAAAGCGTCAAGGTCAACGCCGTCGCCACGCACCCACCAGTTTTCATCCCCTGGGATAATATCGGATAGGCCAACGCCACGAAGGGTTGCAACTTTACGATAATACCGCATATCGGTAACTATCCTATCATAAATAGCTTC
>CAYJGP010000034.1:11321-15654 GCA_964369435.1 uncultured Oscillospiraceae bacterium
CTTCGGCGCTCATCCCTCGAAACTGCTCATCATAAAGGACGCCATGTGGCATTTCACCGACATTCATCTGCAAAAGCCAGTCATTTATAACATAATCACAAGCGACATTCCAAAGTTCATGGTCTCTCCACTGTGCCCTTGAATGGTGGCTTAGTGCAACATGCAAAAGCTCATGTGCCATAACAAATTTGCATTCTTCAAAGTTTAACCCAGCCGATTTGTTGATATAGATCTCTTTAAGCGAAGCGCTGACTGCCGCTGTTGATATCATAGCTCTAGCACAGATAATAGGATCTTCAATTATCTTAAAACTTGATGCAAGTGCACCGAGTAGCGGATAGGACGAGATAAACCAATCTCGTGCAAGCACAGCTCTTGTTTTAACGTTATCATTTTCTTTAGCTGAAATGCTCTCGCGCGCTCCACCCGCAACGTCAACAGCGCTGCCGACAGCATAGGCAAGGCCTTCGGCAAAGGCGGCGGAAAATTTTTTGTTTAGCTCGGTGTAATCGGTATAGTTTCTTCTAAAAACCATATCGCCAAACTTTGGGTCAGTAGTGCCAAACCCTAAAAAATCTTTTGGCAATCCATTTTCTAAAAATCGTCGGTAGCTTTTATTCTCATCATTTATACCAGAAGGAAGACGACCAAGATAGCGTGGTTTTCCAAATTTTAAATCATCTAGAAATTTCTCAACGGCAAGATCACATGCTACATTCCAATAAAGGGCATTCTCTTTTTGCTTAAAATGTCCCATTCCAAGATGCAAAAGGCAGTGCGCAATAGCTCTAGCCCAAACTTCTGGCTCCTCGCGCTTTGTTTTGTTCACATAGATTGTGCTGGCATCTGAAACAACACAAAGACTATCATCAGAAAGTCTCTCGTGATGTTCGCGCCGTAAACTTGAGGCTGCGAGAAGATATGTAAAAATCGGGTGTTTCGAAACTATCTCGCAACCAGCTAAATAGTTGTTGTATGCTATATCGTGCGGCCTTCTTTGTCCGTTCATTATTTCTTATCCTTTGCTGCAAGGCGCGGAAGGTCACGGACTACCTCGACCATAAACCAGTCGGGGAGTTTTTTACCATCACTATCTGAAACGGTTATCTGCGCTATTTCAAGGCTTATATGAGCAAGGTCCTTTAGAAGCGATTTCGCTTGGATAGATAAGGCGCTAACCGACTGTGAGAGCTTATTTTTCTCAGCAGGAAGCTCTTTAATAAGCTGTGCTCTAAAACTTTGTGCTAAAAAATACAAAGTATCTCTATCCTCAGGGGAAGATGGCCAACGTTGCTCACCATTAATTATAGCACTTAGGGCGTATCTGTTTTTTATCTGCTTTATAAATGCACGAAACTGTGTAGCGTGATGAGGGGATAAGGTGGCAGTGGTTAGAATTTCAAGGTCTTTATCTTTTATATTCTCCCCATAGCTAAAGAGTGCATCTGAGAGCATGTGCCAAGATCTCGGAGTTGAAAAAGGTTCTTCGGTTTTTGGCGGTGTCGACCATAAATGATCAGGGCGAAGACCGATATATTCGATAATATTTGGATGAATTCCTATTTCATTTGCCCAGCAAAGCCAGGAGCGGTGGTTTGCTACAAGCTCGATATGAAACATACGATTGATAAGCGCAGAAGACATAGTTTTAACAATAGCATTATCTTGTGCACGGTTACCAGCACCTATAACGATAGAGCCTTCAGGTAGAGAGTACTCACCTATTTTTCGATCGTGAATTAGGCTATAAAATGCCTTTTGTACCTCTTGAGAACAGGCGTTGAGCTCATCGAGGAATAGACAATAAGGTTTATCTCGAGCTATCTGCACAGGTGGACAAAATCGGCTTTTACCGTCAACTATCTGCGGAACACCTATTATATCCTCAGGCGCTAGTTGGCTTCCAAGAAGTGAAACACAGTCGAGGCCGAGCTCTTTCGCAAACTGCTCAACGATAGATGATTTGCCAATACCAGGCGCTCCCCAGATGAAAACAGGGCGCAATAAAGCTACGTTCAAAAGAACCTCTTTTAGCTGTTCTGCATAAACTTTTACGGATATATTCATAATTTACCTCACTTAAAATACCTTGCAAAATTACTATATTGCTCTATTAAAACTGATGAAAAACAAAAAAACCACCCATAGTACAGTTATTATAAAGTCAGACTCTAATTCTGTTTATGAGTGAAGTTTTTATAGATGAAAATTATTATTGGTGGAAGTTTATTAAAATTTTAACTTGATATGCTTTTAGAAAACACTACGACACGCTATTTAGAAAAGCTTTTGTAACTCCATAGCTCTCTTCATTTAGTTGTTTACCGATAACCATATATCTATTATCAGAAGACTCTCCAGCCATCATGCAGGTTGAGAGGACAAGGAAGCTATCATCAGCAGAGGCATCCTCAAGATTTCTATAAGCTGTTTCATCTGGAAGTGCTGCTATATGGTCGATAAAGTTTTGGATATCCGCTTCGTTTGTTTGGTCACGAACAGAATAGCTGTTGTTTTCAAGGTCTATATTGTATAGTACATTATAGTTATCATTTATAACAGTAGCTACAACTTCATATATATAGTTTCCGCTCGGAGTATACATATAGATATATTTATGATCCTCAAGATAACCTTCGGTGCGGTAGTTATGAAGCTCGGTGAAAAAGACAGCGCGCTCAGGTGCCATGCCACTTATATAATGACCATATACAACAGTTATTGGATCAAGTAGTGAGTCGCTGTTTATCATATCAGAAAAAAGCGCACCAAACGGATCATACTCACCCTCAAAATTCGTAGTAAGATATTTTAAATTATCAACGCCGCGCATAATAGGGTAGTCGATATTGGTATCTGGAATCTGCATATATCCCAAAGTATCGGTGTTTTGCGATGCAAGGTCTGCAAGGTCGATATCATTTGAAAGAGTTGATTGGAAGTCTACATCAGTTATAAAGAAGACATCCTCATCTGTTTTCATACTGTTATAAGCAGGCTCGCTCTCTGCGAGAGGACGATATGATATCGATGATGTGAATATAAAAATAATAGCTATGGTAGCAAGCAGAACTGCTTTAAAAAATAATTTCGCTGTGGATGTGTACCTATTTAAAGACATAAAAAAACTCCTAAAACTTTTATGTTATTTTATCATAAAAATGGTTAGCTGTCAAAATTGGAAAAACAAGCAAAATTACTCTGGAAATTTTGTTTAAAATTACAAAAGATTTCTTATGAATATTGTTGAAATATGGTAACTCATAAAGTATACTAAGTATATGCAAAAATATTAAAATAAAGGAGAGTAAAATGATTAGAAACAGAGCAAAGAGATTTTTAGCAGTAGCAATGATAATGGTAATGCTTCTTGCATTGCAGATTCCAGCATTTGCGGCACCACTTGCAGATTTCACTATTTCGATAACACCGGTAGCAGACCCTAGTGCAAACCCTAATATGATGACGGTAACTGTCACTTCAACAGATTGGACAGGAAGTGGCGCATCACCAACAGGAACACTTATAATTGAGTATACAAGAAACAATACAGATTACACAGAAGTAGCGAATGTTGCTATTGATGCAGATTACACAGGTTATGCAATAGATCATTCTATAGTTTTAATAGGGGATACGAATATAATTTGGAGAGCAAGATTTGATGCGGATTCAGGAGAAGCTGATGACTCTGTCTCTAATGAATTATATTATGCACCTGGCATATATTCAACAGTTGCAGGCAATAGTGCAGGTGGCCTAAGCTATGATATAGGGTATATTAGCGATTATCAAACTGGTAGTTTAGATATTAAAAAAACAGCAGGGGGAGTTACGTCAGATATTAATACTGTAACGCTTGATTCAACATATTTTGCTGCAGGTGGCAAAAATGAAGTAATTGATATCCCAACATTACCAACAGAAGAAACAACATACTCATTTACATATACACCAGACGATGCGGCAATAGCAATTGGATATGATGTAATAACCGGATCTGCTGTTTACAACCCGACTTATCTACCAGCTCCAGTGGCAGTAGATGGATATACTGTTGCAAGCATAACTGGCTCAGTACCAGCGCTTGATGAACTTGTAAAATTGACAGATGCTGCTTTCGGGCTTTCTCTTCAAGTTACCAGTTCAGTTGATGCTGATGTAAGAATAACAGATTCATTAGATATAATTAAAAATCAAATGGGTGTATCTAATCACGCTAAAGTAAATTTGCCTGGTGGTGTACTTGTTGCAGATTTAGATTTTAAATATGAAACAGCACCAGATGCGCTTGATTTAACTGCTATCACAAATTTTCCGGACAGCTACTCGA
>CAYJGP010000035.1:0-15264 GCA_964369435.1 uncultured Oscillospiraceae bacterium
TATGTCCCTAGTTACATCTTCGCTGTTTAAAATTTCTTTATTTGCTTGTCTGTATTTTTCAATGTATGAAACCTTTTCAGGTGAAAGCCTTGCAAATTCAAATATAGTATATGTCATAATTTCAACTCGACCTGGAATATCTGAGTTGTTAAATTCATTAAGGTCGATTAAATCAATCATATCGGACAGCGCTTCATAATAAAGGAACTTAAAAAAGTTTTCTTTACTTCCAAAATTTCTATATATTATACCACTACTCGCTCTTGCTTCTTTAGTAATTCGCGCTATATTTGCACCTTCAAAATTATACTTTTCAATTATCCTATATGCTGCATCTATGACCGCTCTAAATTTATTATTCCTCATAGTCGTAAATCCTCATATTTCTATTAGGTCTATTTGTATATATTATACTTGAACCAACCTTATTTGTCAATATCAATAAAATTGTTAATGTAATATCAAAATATACAGTCAAATAGGATAAATAATTTTACAATGTTTCGCAACTTAAAATTTCCATTGAGCATATTGACTATTTTTTAACATGTATTTTTGTTAATTTTTTAACTACTCTTTTTTCGATGTAACAATTATATTTGCTGTAGCAACTTTGAATATCTATCTTTTCAAGTCTTTTGGTATCAACAAAATCTGCAAACCATTCTAGTAAAACGTTTGTATTAGCAATATGAATTCCTAATAAATATAGTAAAAAATCTCCAAAATAAAAAGCCACTTTAATAAAAAGCAGCTTTTAAATTTATGCATTTTGGGGTTATTTTAGATTTTAATGGCTTTTGTATTATAGTATTTTGAGAAGTAATCTTTTATACTGTCATTGTCACCACTCTCAAAAAATCCTGTAATAGCAAATCCACAATCAAGTTGATTTCCGATGAGTGTCTCCATAGTGTGGCTGTACTCTGTCGCTTTTTTTGCCGCTAAAAATTCCGCTATCTCCTCTTCTGTTAACTCATCAAAAGAATTAAATGGAAGCTTGTTTGCAGCAATATAAACCCCTTTATCATAGGTGTTCCCATCAAAAACATAGATATGAGGATTTGTAAATCCTAAAAGAAAACTCCCGCCTGACTTTAAAACTCTGTAGCATTCTTTAAATACTGGCATAGTATCCTCAACATAGGTTAGCGATACTGGGCAGAATATCAAATCAAAACTCGAACTATTAATCATCGAGAGATCTGCCATATCAGTCTTAATAGTTTTAATAGTAAGACTATCTCGCTGTGCGACCATATTATCGCGCTCCAGTTGCTTTTGCGAAATATCAACAACTGTGACATCGCAACCAGCCGCCGCAAAGATAGGACCTTGTTGTCCACCTCCACTTGCAAGACATAAAACCTTTAGTCCTAAAAGCTCATCCGGCAACCACTCTCTCGGCACAGGAATGTTTCCACCAAGACTTAACGCAAATTCTCCTTTTTTTGCTTTCTTTATAATATTTTGCGATACGGGAACAGTCCACGAAATATTATCGTCAACTTTTTTGTCCCAAGCTGTTTCGTTATGCGTCTTTTTAGTATTCATTTTCTACCTCGTTAATATAGTATTCGATAAATGCCACATCTTCAAAAAGACTATTAAAATATTATTTTTTTAAATTAATATTAAAATTTAACAAATATCTTGCATTTGTTATAAGACTATGCTATATTTTAATGCTACCCTTTTGGGTCAAATTTTAGGAGGAATTTTAATGGAACGTATGCACAAAGAGTTTATTGACAGAGCAGTTGACTATTTCAAGACAAACCCTAGTATTATTGGAGTAGCAGTTGGAGGATCTTTTATCACTGGTGAGACCGATAGATATTCAGACATCGATTTTGTTATTGTCTCAACTGACGAAGACTATGAAAGCATTATGAAAAATCGCTTTTCACTAGTCGAGCCACTTGGTGATTTTCTCAGCGGTTTTACCGGTGAACATGTATTTGAGCCTCGTGTTATAATTTGTCTCTATGACAACCCTCTGTTACACGTAGATTTTAAATTCATAAAACTTAACGACTTTGCTAAACGCGTTGAAAACCCCAAAATCCTTTTCGAGAGGGACAATCTAATTACTAAAGCTCTTGCAGAAGGTGAAGTATCATTCCCAACACCATCTATTCAGTGGGTTGAAGACAGATTTTGGATCTGGATACATTACCAAGGCTTAAAACTTGGACGTGGCGAAATATTTGAAGCAATAGAATTTGTCTCGTATCTTCGCCAAAATGTTATCGGGCCTTTCATATTAATGAAGTGCGGCAACCTACCACGTGGTGTGCGTAATCTTGAAAGGGATGCTACCAACTATCTTGATAAGCTTAAAAAAACAGTGGCAGAATATAGCAAAGAAAGCTGTCTTGAAGCTACTTACCAAATAATTGAGCTCTACCTAGAGATAAGAGAGCATTTTGCAGATGATAGCTTTGTCTATCAAGAAAAAACACAAACAGCTGCACTTAATTATCTTTTAGAGATAAAATAAACAGCTAAATAAAACAGGAGAGATCACAGTTTCTATGCACGACAAAAACTGGATTTCTCCTGTATTTTATTATCTTTATAAGTTAGTTTGTATTCATTTGGTATTAGCGAAAATATATCACTTACTTTTAGACATAAAAAAACAAACAAACGTTGATTTTTCGGTGAAAACTTTCCTGCAACGTCATAGTGGTTTTTGGTATTATAATTGCAGTCATATTCTTTCATAAAACTTACCCCTCAGTAATAACATTATAAGAAATATTATCACTAAGTACATAATACACTAAAACATCTAGATTAACAAGATAAATTTTACAAATATTTTCACACCATTTTTGTAATTCCCTGAACATTTAAGCTTCACATTTAAATCAGCTTTTATATCCTCACATATCCTTTTTGCTATATCAGTTGATTTTATTGTGCAAAACCCAATCCTTCATCCAAACAGAAGGTTTCGATTCTTCCTTAACACGCATAATTTTTATAACCGTATCATCTGCAGTAGATACTAAAACTCCACCATCGCTGCAAACTTCAATAATATCGCCAGGATTATGCCCAGCTATTATGTCTGCAACATACTCAGTATTAAGTACTGTTATTTTTTTCTCTCCCAGCATAAAATATGCCCCTGGGTACGGCTTTGTTTGAGCTCTTATAAAATCATGCAATTTTGCTGATAACATATCAAATGTAAAGAGGCCATCAGTCGGTCTTCTTCTTTTATAATATGTAGCCATACTATCATCTTGCTCTATTTTATCAAATATGCCATTTGACCATCTGTCGATATTCTTCGCGATAGCACGTTGCGAAGCCGCCGCTACTTTTTCATAAACAGTGTACACATTATCATAAGTCTCTATATTAAAAAACTCCTGAGCGTATATAATCCCTTTATCATACTCTTCTACCATTTGAAAGAAGGTATCGCCCCATTCTCTCTCTCCAGTAAGAATTGCCCAATTCACACAAGCAGCACCTCTTCCCCTTGGAAGCGGGGCTGGATGTTCTCCAATACACCCGTATTTAGGCAAGTTTAAAAGCTCATCTTTAAATTTTTGAGACCAACCCGACTGGATAATTATATCTGGCTCTTTTTCGTTTATCCAATTTAGTGTGACTTCATCATTTATATTATTACAATAATGAACGGGTATATCATATTTAATAGATAAATCAAAATATGAATCATAATTAGCTTTGTTTACAGCTTGCTTTTCATTTAAATTTACAATACCCACAACTTCGGTATTAACTATATTTTTGTTATTATATAGTTCTTCTATCATATATCTTGCAACATTCGTACAAGCAATAAAAACTACTTTACCCATTATCCTTATCCTTAATCAACATTTTAATTGCAATAAACCCTTCAGCATACTGAACTTTATTTCCATATCCCCAAATATAGGTCTTTTTAAGGCTTGTTTCAAATAATCTATTAAACCTATCATGGTCTCCCTGATAGCAGTATAGTGAATCTCTTTTTTTATCATAGTAATCAGAAACATCAAAAAACACCGTAGGATTAAATTGGTTTTCGATAATATACCCATTGCTCTGGTATGCGAAAATATTTTCACAATGTCTTGCAGCTGTCATACAGAGCTTGGCTGCTGCAACATGGTCTTGATTCATATCAGAAGAATGATGGATAAACACAGTGTCAATTTTCTTCTCAAATATAACACTCTCTATTCTCTGCATAAGGTGCGCTGAGTATTCTAAATGATTACACTCAACTGGTACAAAATCTAAAATTTCTGTTACACCGAGAACTTCACAAGCTTTTTTACTATCTTCTTTACTGGTGTTATATGAAACATCTATACCCATCTGAATAAATTTTGTTACATTATCAGTAAGGGTTAGCTTATATACCTCTTTACCTTCAGCAATTAGCTTTGCCATTGTACCGCCACATCCAAGTTCGGCGTCATCAAAATGCGCTCCGATTACTAAACATCTCTTCATCTATTATCTCCTTATTTTTTATATGCCAAAATAATATATCTTTACAAACACAAAACTAAACGCAGCGCTTCCAATTAAATATATAAATATCAATCATCATATTCTCTGCTATACTCATTCTCTTCGCGCTTTTTAAAGCTGTTGTTTTGAGATTTATCATAAATCGTATAGGTATTTTTTCCACTGCTCTTCGAATGATACATAGCAACGTCAGCTGCTTTAAAGAGAACTTCAAAATCCTCTCCGTCTTTTGGTGCACTAGCTATACCTATACTGCTTGTAATTGTAATCGATGCTCCATTATCAGCAAGATACGTCTTCTTCACCGAGTTCAAAATATCACAAGCCTTCTTTATCGCGACAGACTCTTTCTGTACTCCAAGCAAGAACACAACATACTCGTCACCGCCAATTCGGCCAACTAAATCGTGCTCACGGAAAAGCAAGCTTATCTTATTATAGACCTCTACTAATACTTCATCACCTTTTGAGTGGCCCATATTGTCGTTTATCCCCTTGAAATTATCAAGATCAAACATAAACAGCGAACCATTATACCCATCAGCTATAAGTTCGTCCACTTTTTTCGCAAAAGTTTTTTTGTTAAGCGCACCAGTCAGCGAGTCGGTTTCCGCTTTTTTACGCAGCTTTATCTCTTCTCTTTTCACCTTATCTATTTCATCAATGGTGAAAATGGCAGTAATATCTCCAGTTTGTGCTTGCTTGTCTAAATTAACCCTCATGCGATGCCAAAAATAGTTATCTTCTTGAGAATCAATATCTTGATTATTATAATCTGAAAACTTTCTTGAGCGGTATTCAAGCACAAGCTCAACGTCGCCTTCATTAAACGAGTTAATCAAGTATTCACCACTTATTTTACGCATCTTTTCAAAATCATCCTGATAGGTGTGGTTGTTTGGATTTTGATTGAAAAAATCATTAATAGAGCAGTTATATAAACCAATATCTTGCTCTTCATTGTTTATAACGATTCTTGAAAGTTTATCTCTTGTACAGTTTGCTTCGATTATTATTTCAGCAAAATTGAAAACCGCCGTGGTTAAAATCTTATCCTTTTCAATCTGTACCTCAAGCTCTTTATTCTTCTCTTTAAAAATACCAAGATTGTATATCCAAAGCAGCAATATAAGCATAATATAAAAAAACATAAGTATTCCAGCGGAAATTATCATCTGGTGAACTGCAAGTCTAACCGAGAAAAAATTTATATAAAAAATATCTGCGTTAACTATTATAAATCCTGTGAGAAGGAGTGCAAAATAAAAAAGAGGTGAATAGAAAGATTTATCAGCCATAACTTTGCGCAATATCCCCATCGGGATTAAATTTATAAACAGCGTAAGTGTTAGCAACTGTAATGCAAATGCCGATAGGTTAAGCCATGGGAAATATGTTAGATTTTGAGTAACCTCACTAAAAGGCAATTTAAACACAATAGAAATTACACTAACTGAAATTCCACGAAGGACAAACAGGTGAATAAGTGACCCTATTCCAACACCGATTATCTTCATAGCATTGCCTTCGTATAGCAAAACAAGCTCGACTAAAAGGACGAATACGCACATAAAATACGGAGTAGTTGAACCTACATATTCTGTTGTGAAAAACAAAGGAGCTAACGAACCATTTACAAGGCAGGTTAGATAGATAAGAGCTTTATTAAACCTCATTTTATCAGATAGAATTCCACATAACTTGAAGTTAAGAAATGAGTGGCAGGAAACAACAATAAACGATATAATATAAAATGATAAGTCCATATTCACCTCCGTTTTCCACTTGATTATTTGATAAATTACATAACTAATTATACATTATATTGCCCAAGTTTTCAATTAAAATATTTACTCTCCCAAAACAAATCACGTATTTTGCAATTTGCAAAAACAGCATAAATTCACAAGCTTTTAAACTATAAAACACTGAAAATTAATATAAAATAAAAAAGCTGTGAAACACAGCTTTTTTTAAACGCTTATTTGTATTCAACCATCTCTTTGATAAGGCTCGCTATTTTCTCATCCATAACCTCATCTGCAAACTGGCAAGTACCCACTGCTTTATGGCCGCCTCCGCCATATTTTAGCATAAGACTACCAACATCAACATTAGAAGTTCTGTTAATTACAGAGTACCCAACAGCACAGCTACAACCTTTGCCACCGCGCCCACTAACAATCCATGCAGATATATTCTGCTCTGGATACATACTGTATATTAAAAATCTGTTTCCTGAGTATATTGGCTCTACAGAGCGCAGGTCACTTATAATAACATCGCCTTCGGTGCGAGTATATTTTTTAACCATCTCGATGAATTTCTCATTCTGATCCCAGTAGATGTCAACACGCTCTTTAACATCTGGCAGCTCCAACATCTCTTCTATTTTCATAGTGATGCAAGCATCTATAAGTTTTTCCATTAGAGCATAGTTTGAAATGGTAAACTCTCTCCAACGTCCAAGTCCTGTTCTAGGATCCATTAAAAATCCCATAAGTATCCATCCTGTTGGGTTTTGAACTTCATCAATAGTTAGATCCGCTGAATCAACCTTGTCCACTGCCCACATCATTTCTTCAAGGCCTGGGAAGAATTCTGCACCACCATAATATTCATATATTATACGAGCACAAGATGGAGCTAGTCTGCTCTCACCTTTATATTTACCTTCAAGTGAATTTCTCTCATATTCACTTGAATGATGATCAAACCATAGTCCGCATCCTTCAACATACGGAACATTCGCCAAGCAATCATCTTCCGTTATTTCAATAAGTCCGTCTTGCAAGTCCTTTGGATGAGCAAACGTCCAGTGGTCGATAATACCAGCTTTCTTTAATAATGCCGCACAGGCTAGTCCATCAAAATCAGATCTTGTTACGAGTCTCATATATACCTCCATGCAAAAAATATTCAGTTATAAATTTATTGTAACATGTATCATAAAAAACTTCAATTATAAATTATCTATTTACACAAAAAGATTTATAACATTTATTATAAGCGATAACCAACCTATTTTCACTATTTAATTTAACTATTAGATACATCATCTTTTTCTGCATTCTAATTGGTTGATTTTTAAATTAGCTCTATTCAACTACCTCATTTATAAGTTCTTTCCCTTCCTCGAAGTCAAGGGCATTTTTAAGTGTTACTTTCGCTATAGTCTCTAGTGCATCATCTGTGAGAAATCCCTGATGCGAGGTTAGTATAACATTTGGGAAAGATAAAAGCCTTGCAACTGTTGTTGTGTTTAATATATCATTTGAATAATCGTCAAAAACAAGTGAAGACTCCTCTTCATATACATCAAGCGCAACCGCGTGGAATTTCTGAGATTTTATGCCATCTATCAAATCCTCGGTGTTGATAAGCCCACCTCTTGAAGTATTTACAAGGATAACTCCATCTTTCATATTTTCTATAGCTGCAGCATCTATAATATAACGGGTCTCTTCTGTTAGCGGACAGTGAAGCGATATCAAGTCGGAAGTGGCTACAAGCTCTTCCATCGACATATATTTAATACCTAAATCTTTATTTGGATATAGATCATACGCAACAATATTCATTCCAAACCCTTTGCAGATATTCATCATGGCTATACCAATCATTCCAGTACCAACAATGCCTGCCGTTTTGCCATATAAATTCAGCCCCATAAGCCCTTGTAGGCTAAAGTCATTCTCTCGCACACGGTTATATGCTTTATGAATTCTTCTGTTGGCCGCTATCGCTAGTGCCATTGCATGCTCAGCTACCGCCTCTGGCGAATATTTCGGAACCCTTAAAACTCGAATTCCAACCTCTTTTGCCGCTGCTAAATCAACGTTATTATACCCTGCACAGCGCATCAGAAGAAGTTTTACACCATTCTTTGCTAGCGCTCCTAAAACCTCTTTGTTTAAATCTGCATTTACAAACGCACAAACTGCATCAAAGCCATCTGTAAGTCTTGCGGTTTGCGCAGTAAGCTTAACATCAAAGAACTTTATCTCCTGTCGGTATTCTAGAGAGTATTTTTCAAAAAAATTAAGGTCGTATGTTTTTGTATCGAAAAAAGCGATTTTCATACTATCATCTCCTCTTCACTAATTAGTTTATCCAAAAAAACAAATTATCTGTTAATTTATTATTATTCTAGCAGAGTATTTGTTTTTTGTAAACATTAAACTAGACTAAATAAGTGTAATTTAAAATTGACTATATTTGCTAAAAAATAAAAGTTATGATAAAATGTTTTATCACTAATGCAAAAGAGGTCGATAAAAATGCCTGAAATTCCACATGAAGATCAGTATGATGCGAAACACAAAAAACTAACACAAACTCCCATCCAAAAACTTATTCCAACCCTTGCTATTCCAACTATTATAAGTATGCTTATAACTTCGATATACAATATGGCGGACACTTTTTTTGTCTCTCAGCTCGGACGAGAGGCATCTGGTGCTGTTGGGATAATATTCTCGTTGATGGCAATTATACAAACAGTTGGTTTCACAATTGCAATGGGCAGTGGTAATAGCGTTTCAAGAGCACTTGGCAGAAAAAACAGAGACTCTGCAGAGCGAACTCTTTCAACAGGTTTTTTCACCGTTATTATACTCGCTGGTTTTATAACGTTTTTTGGCCTTTTATTTCTTGATGAACTCGTATATTTTCTCGGAGCTACAGAAACAATAGCTCCTTATGCAAAAGACTATGCTTTCTACATACTATGTGCAGCTCCTTTTATGGCGGCAAGTTTTGTTATGAATAATGTTTTACGCTCACAAGGAAATGCATTTAATGCAATGCTCGGTATAACCGCAGGCGGTATAATAAACTTAATACTCGATCCATTATTAATATTTGGAATAGGACCATTTCCACAGCTTGGAATAGCAGGTGCTGCAATAGCTACAGGGTTTAGTCAATTTATCAGCTTTTTTATCCTCTTTTTCCAATGTAATTTCAGAAAAAACACTTTAACTATAGATATTAAAAAATTCACACCGTCACTTAACATATACAAAAAAATAATAAAATCAGGCCTACCCACCTTTTTCAGACAAGGTCTTGCCAGCATTTCATCTATAATCTTAAACACAATAGCAAACCCTTATGGCGATGTTGTTATTGCTTCTGTTGGTATAGTTAATAGGATTACGATATTTATGTCCCAAGCGGTTATGGGTTATGGACAAGGTTTCCAGCCTGTTGCCGGCTTTAATTACGGTGCAAAACGATACGATCGGGTACTTTTGGCATTTTGGTTTTCATGCAAAGTATCCGTTTTTATCCTTGGCGGACTCGGGCTTATCGGTTTTATCTTTGCTGAAAATGTTATTGCTATTTTCCGCTCTGGAGACGCTGAGGTTATCGCTTTTGCAAGTACGATGCTCCGGTACAACTGCATTGTTGCACCAATTCAGTCGTGGTATATTATGGCCAATATGCTAAGCCAATCGATAGGATATTCCTACCGTGCAACGATAATGGCAATGGCAAAGCAAGGGATATTCTTAATTCCAATCCTTCTATTACTGCCGCAATTTTTAGGCGCTACTACCATACAGGTCGCCCAACCCTTAGCCGATATACTTGCAGCTACTTTAGCAACTGGCATTATCATTTCGGTTCTCAAAGAGCTTCGGAACTTAAAAGAGCTTTATAACCTACCAAACTCTCCAAAAAGAGATGAGGTTATACATTAGATATTTCTATAAATACCTTTCTATTAAAAGCTTTGTTTTAAACTGCAAAAAAACGATCGTAAAGATCGTTTTTTCATCATTCTATTTATAGATAATCTAAGGAGAGCGGATTTTCTGCTCTCTTTTATGTATTTTGATTTTCTCTGCTGGTAGTATTAATCTTTTTAGCTTAGCTACAGAATACATGACTTCTTCTAGCATTATCTGTGCTCAATTAAATATAGACAGGCTCTGTTTGAAATTTTTCACATATTGCAAGATAGATAGCATCTGCCATTTTTTCAAGGCCATCGTCTGTAAGCCAATTTTCACAGTCATATTCACTTGTAACATACCCAAGTTCTAATAAAACTCCAACATAGTCCTCATTGTTTATTACAGCTAATGTTCCGCCTGTGAAGTCATTTATCTCCTCTTCCTCTTCGCTTAGAGAGTAAGTTACAACTTCTCCACCTTCCCATTCGTATCGCATATAGAAAACACCACTATCTTTTCTCGGTGTATGTCCCGCCTGTGCAAGTTGCTCTGCCACTAAACTTGCAAAATCATAACTCTCTTGCCAGTGCTTATTCTCTGGCAGCTGCGGATATATCTCAAAACCAGATACATCTGTATATTCTTCTGAAATCGAATTGAAATGCAAACTTACAAATAAATCTGGAGAAATATCTCTCGTAACTCTCACTCGACCATCAAGTGATAGGTCTTCATCATAAGGATGGGTGAGTAGGACATTATAATTTTCATCGGCTAAAAGTCGAGTTCTTAAATATTCACAAACTACAGGGGTAAGTTCCTCTTCTTTTAATATCCCTTGAGCACCAGTTAAAACAGGGCCATGACCGCTATCTAAAACGATAGTATATCTGTCTTCATATATAATATCATCTGTCTCTATATCTGCATCTGCACCAACATCTTCATCTTCTTTGCCCACAATATTTTTTATCGACATAAAAGCAAAACTAAACAAAACAATTACAAGCATTGCTGCGGCAAACACTCGCCCCTTATAAATCACATAACGTTTTTGTTTTCTGCGTCCTCTACTCATATAACACCCCCAACGTATAACATACTACTACAATTTACAAGATACTTCAATAACTGTTAATTTATATTAGAATAATACTTTATTAAGAGACCATTAATTTTTTGTTATAGCGAAAACAAAAAGCCGATTATAATTTTCACAGATCAAGCTTGTTTGTATCGCAAGATATAATTTAATGCAATAATAGATGAAACAAAAAATCACTTACTAATTTTCTAGCAAGTGATAATATATTTGATATTAATATAAATAATCCTAAGGAATTATTTATTAGGTATTTACGGCGGTTGCCGTGAAACGGCGAGCCGTAAACCAATAAGATAAAGCGTTTATATTAGTGAAGCTAATATAAATAACACGACCTGTTTCCTAAATCGAAGATTTAGAACAGGTGCCCGGTTCTTTGAAATACGCTATGCCACACGATGCGCGGCATATACAGATATTATAAATAATCTCCGCTTCGCTGCGTTTATTTATAAACTTATCTTATGGCGTGGGGCAAGGATGTCCCACATGCCTAATTTATATTATATCGTACCGATATAATATAAATAATCTAAACTAAACTAAACTAAACTAACCGCTAAAGATATAACAAATAATACTATAATCATCGTTATCATAAACATCTGCTTTTTTGAATATCCTTTTGGAGTTAATTGGTTTTTATTATCAAGCTTTTTCAATAAAGGATATAGTTTTAAATAATAGGTCGCGACAGCGGGGATCATAACTAAAACAGATATTATTTTTGTCGTCTCGCTAGCTGTTGCAACTATCACAACTAAAAGAACAACAAAAATGAGTTTACACCCTGCTACCCAGTTTGCCAAATATCTCACAAATAGGTGCATAAACTCGTTGTTTTTCGCTTCCTCCCACTGTTTAAAAGCCTTTAAGCTATTCCCATATCTAAACTCTGGGGAGAAATATATTATTAAAATATTGCTAAGTTCAATAGCAATAAATACAATCAACGCAATATCAATTATCTGCATTACATCCTCTTTCAAATAACACTATTAGATATATCTATTAGATATTATAACATATTTTAGCAAAAAGTCAATATCTTTAGTTAAATTTATTCAGTTATTATTGAATATTTTTGAAAATCTATCTTATTCATTTTATCAAATTCAATCAATGATTACATCGTAAAATCAAATTAATTTCAAATAAAGCAGAAATTTATATAATCGCTATATTAAAAATGCTATCTTGTATAGTAGTTACAGTTGCATTTTTATACTGACAAATGTATAATAATCGTATTAATAATAACTTTTAAGATGTATTATGATTTGGATATTTAAAGGAGTTTGTGATGGTAAAAGTTTTTGATGATAAAGTCTTTCTTTTAAATGGAGAGAAAATTGTTCCTCGAGGAGAATATATAGAGCAGTGTGCCGCAAGTGGTGTGACAATAGATGAGGAGAAGGCAAAGACTGGAACAATTTCTTATGGCATCCTCACTGAGCATAACATGTCAGATAACGATAAAGAGCTAAAAATAAAGTTTGATGCTATTGCAAGCCACGATATAACATACGTAGCTATTGTTCAAACTTTAAAAGCTTCGGGTATAGATAAATTCCCTGTCCCCTATGTTTTAACAAACTGCCATAATTCACTTTGCGCAGTTGGTGGAACTATCAACGAAGACGACCATATATTCGGCCTTAGTGCTGCTAAAAAATATGGTGGTATCTATGTACCACCGCACATCGCAGTTATCCACCAGTATATGCGTGAGATGCACGCTTCATGTGGTAGCATGATTTTAGGCTCAGACAGCCACACAAGATATGGAGCACTTGGAACAATGGCTGTCGGCGAAGGTGGCGGAGAGCTTGTTAAACAGCTCCTCTGCGACTCGTATGATATAAATTATCCTGAAATTATCGGAGTTTATCTTGATAATGCACCAGTAGCCGGAGTCGGCCCGCACGATATTTCGCTTGCAATTATAGGTGAGGTTTTCAAAAGCGGATATGTGAAAAATAAAGTTATGGAATTCGTAGGCCCTGGAATAGCTTCTATGGATACTGATTTTAGAAACAGTGTTGATGTTATGACTACCGAGACAACCTGCCTTAGCTCAATATGGTGTACAGATGATGATACGAAAAAGTATCTGACTATCCACGGTAGAGCAGATTCATACAAAGAGCTAAAACCAGCAGATACAGCACTTTATGATGGGATGATATACGTTGATCTTTCAAAGATTCGTCCGATGATTGCACTGCCATTCCACCCAAGCAACACCTACACAATAGACACGCTAAACAGCAACCTGTCTGATATACTAAGAAGCGTTGAGGAAGAAGCTCGAACATATTCAGAAGATGGAGCGCTAAATTTTAGTTTAACAGATAAGATTGTAAACGGAAAGCTTTTAGTTCAACAGGGAATAATCGCTGGATGTGCTGGTGGAAACTTTGGAAATATGGCAGCTGCGGCAGAGATATTAAAGTCTGCAGATTGCGGAAACGATATCTTCTCACTCTCAGCATACCCCTCTTCACAGCCTGTCTACCTAGAGCTTGTTAAGAACGGCTCGATAACAAAGATGATTGAATGCGGCGCAACTATAAAAACAGCATTCTGCGGTCCATGTTTTGGAGCTGGAGACACTCCTGCAAACAACACGCTCAGCATCCGACACACAACTAGAAACTTCCCAAACAGAGAGGGCTCGAAACCTGGCAATGGGCAGATGTCTGCAGTGGCACTTATGGATGCTCGCTCAATAGCGGCAACAGCTGCAAATGGCGGAGTTTTAACAGCTGCAACTGAAATAGACTTTAAAATGCCAGAATATAACTTTGATGACAGTATTTATAGGAAAAGAGTGTACCAAGGTTTTGGCAGCGCAGATACAAAACTAGATTTAACTTACGGGCCTAATATTAAAGATTGGCCAGAGATAAGCCCACTTCACGAACATGTTTTGTTGAAAGTCTCAACAAAAATCATGGATGATGTAACAACAACAGATGAGCTTATACCATCTGGCGAAACCTCATCTTACCGCTCAAACCCACTGGGCCTTGCTGAGTTTACACTATCTCGACGTGATCCAAAATATGTCGGACGCGCAAAAGCTATCAACGCTATCGAAGAATCAAGAAAGAGCGGTGGCGATATCTTCACTGCAGATGCAAATCTTAAGCAAGTATACGAGTGTATTAAAAAAATCGATGGGTTTATCGATATTAATCCAAGTGATGTTGAAATTGGAAGTGTGCTTGTCGCAGTAAAACCAGGAGATGGCTCAGCAAGAGAGCAAGCTGCAAGCTGCCAGAGAGTACTTGGAGGGCTTGCAAATATCACCAAGGAATATGCAACTAAGCGTTATCGCTCGAATGTTATAAACTGGGGAATGCTACCAATGCAGATAAAGGGTGATATGAATTTCGAGGTAGATGATTACATCTTTATCCCAAATATTAAGATGCATTTAGATGGCGAAATGTCTGAAATTAAAGGCTATGTAGTTGGCGAAACCCTAAAAGAAATAAACCTCTTCATCGCCGAAATGACCGATAAAGAAAAGGCAATTATAAAAGCCGGCTGCCTTACAAATTACAATAAATCAAAATAATTAAAAAAGCTGACATTTCATTATTGTGTCAGCTTTTTTTATTTTTTGCAAAATGCATCTCTTGTCGCATTGTCGCGGCTCTCACTTCTTTTCGTCCGCTCTGTGCGTCGGCGCTTCACCACCTATCGCTTCATCCGCCACCGGCGGCGCTCAGCCGCTCACACTCTGGCTTCGAACCCCTCTTCTCCGTATCCCCAATAAAAAAACAGCCCTCGGCTGCTCTTTTATTGGCGGAGAAAGAGGGATTTTGCTTCGCAAATTAACGTCACCGAGCAAGCTCGGCGCCCATTTTGCTTAAAACTTGCCACTGGCAACTTTTATTTACGCAAAATGCATCTCTTGTCGCATTGTCGCGGCTCTCACTTCTTTTCGTCCGCTCT
>CAYJGP010000036.1:0-15212 GCA_964369435.1 uncultured Oscillospiraceae bacterium
GATATGCTCAAAGGTGATAAAAAAGGGGCTTTGGATTTAGCGGTTGCAGTTGAGATGGTGCATTGTTATTCATTAATTCACGATGATCTACCAGCGATTGACAATGATGACTATCGACGTGGCAAACCTTCTAACCACAATAAATTTAGCGAGAGCACCGCTCTTCTTGCCGGTGACGCTCTTTTAACAGCTGCTTTTGAGGTTATCTCATCTTCGAAATATCTGGAGGATAGTCAGAAGGTAACTGCTATTAAATATCTCTCGAAAAACATAGGTTATACAGGAATGATAGGCGGCCAGGTTGTTGATATTTTATCTGAGGGTAGCAAGTCAGATGAAAAAACACTCAGTTTAATGCACAGTTTGAAAACAGGAAAACTTATAGAAAGCTGTGGTATTCTAGGGGCAATTGCAGCAGGAGGCAAAGTAACAGATATAGAAATTGCAGTATCATATTGCAAAAAAATCGGACTTGTTTTTCAGATTGTTGATGATATTTTAGATGTAACAGCAGACTTTGAAAAACTTGGTAAACCGATAAACAGTGATAGTAAGAATAGCAAGACGACTTATGTAAGCCTTTATGGTCTTAACGAGTCGAAAAATATTGCAAATAATTTGACAAATGATGCAAAAAAGGTTATAAATGGATTAGAAAACAATGAATTTTTATCCAATTTTGCAGATAAATTATTAACGAGGGTTTTTTAATACAATGGAAAATTTTTTTCTAACACAAAATTATATTTTGACTGTTGCAGTACTCGGTTGGGGCTCGGCTCAATTAATCAAGTTTTTAATACACCTTGCATTCAAAAAAAAGGCGAACTTTGAGAGGTTGTTTGGTTCGGGTGGCATGCCCTCAAGCCATACAGCTACCGTTTGCGGAATGGTTATAGCCACTGGTAGAAAAGTGGGAGAAGCTTCTCCTCTTTTTGCTATTGCTTTTGTTGTAGCGGCTATTGCGATATACGATGCTATGGGTGTCCGCAGAGCTGCGGGTGAGCATGCAAGGGTTATTAATCTTATTGTAGATGAAATTAAACAAGATGATATAGATGTTGGCGAAGAGGATTTGGATATTTTTGATCCTACAGAAAAGCCATTAAAAGAATTCTTGGGACATACCCCAATGGAGGTTTTGGCAGGTGCATTACTCGGTATTTTGCTTGCGATGATGATACCTGTATATTAATATGAAAAAATATACGTTTTTAAAAGAAAATATTAGTGGTGGTAAGATTAAAAATCTTAGCCTAGAACAGATAAAAGTTCTTGCAGCAGAGATACGCTCTTTTTTGATAGAGTCTGTTTCTAAAACCGGTGGGCATTTAGCATCAAACTTAGGTGTTGTTGAACTAACACTTGCGATGCATAATATCTTCGATTTAGAGAAAGATGATATTATTTTTGATGTGGGTCACCAATGTTATGTTCATAAAATGATGACAGATAGGCTTGATAAATTTAATACGCTGCGTTCATTTAAAGGGATATCAGGGTTTCCAAAACCCGATGAAAGCAGATATGATAGCTATATTTCAGGCCATAGCAGTACATCTATTTCTATCGCAACAGGGATTGCAAAAGCAAAAAGACTTGCTCGAGATAAAAGTTATACCATTGCAGTTATTGGAGATGGCGCACTTACCGGTGGACTTGCGTTCGAGGGTCTTATTAATGCGACCAAAGATAAGGATAGATTAATTGTTATTTTAAATGACAATGAGATGTCGATATCGAAAAATGTTGGTCCTTTTGGAAAATACTTATCAGATATCAGAACTAAAGATGGATACTTCAAAGCTCGAGATAAAGTTGAGAAAGCTATTGAGGGAATTCCGATTATAGGTAAAAGCACAAAATCGGCGGCGACAAAGATAAAAACAGCTATAAAAAACACCCTTTATAGCTCGAATTTTTTTGAGGATTTCGGATTTCACTATATGGGCCCTGTTGATGGACACAACTTTAAAGATGTCTGTAGTCTTTTAAAAAGAGCTAGACAGATGGATAAACCTGCTTTTGTCCATATAAAAACAATTAAAGGAAAAGGTTACTACCCATCAGAGCAAAATCCAGGAGCTTTTCACGGTATCTCACCGAATATGAGTAATATTTATCCAGAGGTGAGCAAAGAGGATAGTTTTTCAACGGTTTTTGGTAAAGAGCTAGTTTCAATAGAGCGTGAGTCTAGAAACATTGCAGCAATAACTGCTGCCATGAAATACGGTACAGGTCTTCAGTATTTCAAAAAAGAGTTTACACATAAATTTTTCGATGTTGGAATAGCAGAACAACATGCAGTAGCCTTTGCTGGAGGACTTGCTTCAGATGGTTTAGTACCTGTTTTTGCTGTTTACTCAACATTTTTACAGCGTGCTTATGACCAGCTAATTCACGATATCGCAATAGCGAATAAACATATAGTTCTTGGGGTTGATAGAGCGGGAATTGTAGGTGAAGATGGTGAAACACATCAAGGTATATTTGATATCTCATTTTTAACCTCTATCCCAAATACAACTATCTACTCACCACACAACTATAACCAGCTAAGGCGCTCTTTGCGAACTGCTATAAATGGCGAAGGTATTGTTGCGGTGAGGTATCCGCGTGGATGTGAAGATGAGAGGATTAAAGAGTATATAACCGATGATGATTATATCGAAGTTGGCAGTGGTAAAAAAGCTATTGTAACATTTGGTAGATTATTTGCAAACTGTCTTTATGCAAAAGAAAAACTCGGTGATGATTATTCAGTTATAAATCTTGTTCGTCTCTTTCCAATAGAAAAAGAGCTTATTTCAAAGCTTTTAGAATATGATGAAATTTATTTTATTGAAGAGAGTTATAAAGAGGGTGGTTTAGGCGAAAAAATTGCCTCTAAACTACTAACATACGGATATAAAGGTAAAATGCTTTACAAAGGTATTGATGGTTTTGTGCAACAAGCAACTGTCTCACAATCGCTATCTCTATTAGGATTTGACGATGAGGGAATCATATCCTTTGTTCAAGGCGGAGGATGTAATGAAAGATAAATTGCGCCTTGATATGGCTCTTTTGCAGCTAGATCAAAGCTTAACAAGACAAAAGGCTGCGGCACTTATAATGGCTGGGAATGTCTTTGTTGATAATCAGAAGGTAACAAAAGCTGGTACTTTTGTAACAGATCTATCGAAAGTTGAAATACGAGGAGAAAAACTTCGGTATGTTAGCCGTGGTGGATTAAAACTTGAACGGGCGATGGAGGTTTTTGATTTAGATTTAAAAGACGCGGTATGTATGGATATTGGTGCTTCTACAGGTGGATTTACCGATTGTATGCTACAAAGCGGTGCTTTTAAAGTTTATGCAGTGGATGTAGGTTATGGCCAGCTCGATTATAGTTTAAGGATTGATGAGAGGGTTATAAACTATGAGAGGACCAATATTCGACACTTTGATGAATCTTTAATAGATATCAAACCGAGTTTTATCTCAATAGATGTATCTTTTATCTCGCTAAAGCTTGTGCTTCCAAAAACCTTTTCGCTTTTAGAGGATGATGGGACAATCGTAGCTCTTGTGAAACCACAATTCGAGGCTGGTAAAAATAAAACAGTCAAAGGTGTTGTCCGTGATATAAATATTCACAAAGAAGTTGTTTTATCGGTATGTAATTTTGTTTTAGATAAAGGCTTTGTTCCGGTTGCAGTTGATTATTCACCTGTAAAAGGCCCTAAAGGGAATATTGAATATCTTTTAATGATTAAAAAAGATGGTTCTGCAATTAGTGAGACCTCTATGATACAGGTAGTTGATGAATCGTATAAGGTTTTGAACGGAGATTAAAATGAAGTTTTTGCTTATGCCAAACTATGGCAAGGAGAATACAGAAGAAACAGCGACGAAAGTCTGCGACTACCTTATTTCAGAAGAGCAAGAGGTATATGTTTCAGATGAAAATATAGATCTTTCTATAATTAGAAATTATGATATTGTTGTTGCTATTGGCGGAGACGGGACGATTATTCGTGCATTAAAAGCTGCATCAGTCTACCGCAAACCTGTTATTGGCATAAATACAGGGCGACTTGGATTTTTAGCTTCAATTGAAAAGTATGATATTGAAAAACTGTCTGCAATTATTGAAAAAAAGTATACCGTTGAGAACAGGCTGATGCTTGAAATATTAATAAATAATGAGAGTTTTTTTGCTATAAACGATGTTGTTGTATCGAAAGGTGCAATTTCGAAGATTGTTGATATAGACCTATTTGCAAACGATGCTTTTATCCAAAGTTTTCGAGGAGATGGTGTTATCTGCTCAACTCCAACAGGTTCAACTGCATATTCAATGTCGAGCGGTGGCCCTATTGTTGACCCTATGCTTCGCAGTTTTATAATAACACCAATATGCCCGCATAGTTTGATAAGTCGATCTTTTGTTTTTGAAGCTAGCAAGCGTATTGTTTTCGCCCCTGCAAAGACAAATTCAAACGATATTTATATAACGATAGATGGAAACCAAAACTTTAAAATAACAGATGAGACAATTGAGATTAAAAAAGCATCAAAATCTGCAATGCTAATTTCGCTTAACAGCTCAAATCATTTTGAGTTGATAAATAATAAATTATAAGGAGTTATACAAAATGAAAGCGCAACGACAGAAAACACTACTTGAGATAATCACTAATGAAGTCGTAGAAACGCAAGAAGAGCTTATAAACGCTCTTTTAGCTCGAGGCTTTAGTGTAACTCAGGCGACGGTATCAAGAGATATAAACGAGCTTAAAATTGTGAAAAGGCCAGTTGGCGAAGGGAAATATCGCTATGCAGTAAATTCCGATAATGGTGTTGTGCTCGAAACAAAATTTAAATCAATTTTTAGAGAGTCGGTTATTGGAGTTGACTATGCGGGTAATACTGTTGTGATTAAATGCTTTACAGGTATGGCAAATGCCGCCTGTGCGGCTCTTGATACAATGAATTTCGAGGGTATGGTTGGAAGTTTGGCTGGCGATGATACGATTTTCATACTTATGAAAGATGAAGATCATTGTGCTCGCTTTAAAGAGAGTGTTGAAAAGCTGTATAAGTAAGGAGTGAACGGGTTGCTGAGTAGTCTATATATTGAAAATATTGCTGTCATTGAAAAGGCATCTATAGATTTTGACAGCGGATTTACTGTGCTTACAGGTGAAACAGGAGCCGGTAAATCAATAATAATTGACTCGATTAATGCAGTGCTCGGTCAAAGGATGCCAAAAGATTTAATAAGAGCTGGAGAAGACCATGCAAAGGTTGATGCTCTGTTTACAGAATTAAGCGATGAAACTAAAGCTAAACTGCAAGAACATGGTTTTGATGTTGAGGATGAACTGCTAATATCAAGAGAAGTTAAAGATGGTGGAAAAAGCTCTGTTAAATTAAATGGAAGGCCAACCACTAATGCAATTCTTCGCGATATAACATCAACCCTTATCGATATTTACGGACAGTCGGATGCTCGTTTTGTAGCAAATCCCGATCAACATAGAATTTTTTTGGATAACTACGCAAAAAACGAGACTCTATTATTGCAATATAGCGAAATTTATAAGAGATATAAAGAAATTGGAGCGCAAATATTCGAACTTCAATCAGCGGATAGAGATAAAAGCGACCTATCGGATTTAATTTCGTTCCAGATAGATGAAATAGAAGCGGCAGAACTTGTTTCGGGTGAAGAAGAGGAACTTTTAAACTTTAAGGAAGTATTTAAAAATAGTGAGAAGATATTAAAAGATTTAAACGAGACATTAGCTATGCTTAAAGGTGATATAGATACTAACGGCGCACAGGATTTAATATCTGCTTCGGCTCAAAATATCGAAAGAACATCGCAGTATTTACCGGAGTTTGTTGAAATGTCGACAAAGATTAACGATATTAGTTATGAACTTTGCGAAATTGCAAATGTTATTGAGTCAACAGTTGAAAACTTCGACTTTGATAAACAGAGACAAGAAGAGGTTATGAATCGCCTAGATACTATATATAGACTTCGCAAATACGGTAATACAACCGATGAAATACTTGAATTTTTAGATGATGCAAAGCTAAAACTTAGCAGAATAAATAGAAGCTCTGAAATAGCGCAAGAACTTGAAATCGAGCTTAAAAAACATTTTGAGAATCTTCGCATAGTTTCAGACAAGATATCTAAAGTGCGTTCACTTTACATTGACCAGCTAAAAGACGATATTAAAGCAGAGCTTATATCACTAGATATGCCGGCTGTTTCTTTTGAGATTAGTCGAGAAAGCTGCGAATTTAGGCGTGATGGCGCTGAAAAGATAGAATTTTTGATATCTGTTAATGCTGGTGAAGAGCTAAAGCCTATTTCTAAGGTTGCTTCCGGCGGTGAGCTTTCAAGGATAGTTCTTGCAATGAAGATGATTGAGAAAAATGATGAGCCAGGCTTATCGATGATTTTCGACGAAATTGATACAGGTGTTTCTGGTAGAGCATCTGCGAAAATAGCAACGAAGCTTCGTAGCATTGCAAAAGGGCGACAGGTTATCTGTGTAACCCACTCGGCAGTTATAGCAGCTTATGCAAATAATCAGCTTTTAATTGAAAAGAATGAACAAAATGGAAAGACTTACACGACTATTAGAAAAGTTTCGGGAGATGAGCGTCTTCGTGAGATAGCGCGTATAACTATCGGGGATAAAATAACGCAAGCAAGCATTGATACCGCGTCTGAAATGGTAAAACAAGCAGAGCTAATTTAGTGAAGTTTTAATGGAATAGAGTAGTTTAGTTGTTGAATTAGAAGTTTGCTTCGATAAAAAGACATATAGTTATACAACTGATAAACAAAAAGCATGGCTTGAAAGTGTTGTATATCTACTTTCTGATTTAAAATTGTTATATACAAAATTAATAAATTTGATTGTGGAAATGTAGTGCAAGCTTTTAAATGAAACTATAACCGCTAATTAGTATTTTTTAGCGAAGAAATTAATTATAGAAAATAATATAAAATTTAAAACAACTTGATTTTATTAAAAAAACTGTATATAATAATTATTGTTAAATGCTTTGAAGCGGAGAAGTAATTTAGAATTATTCAAAAGAGAGCCTTTGGTTGGTGGGAAAAGGCGGATAAACTATTTGAAATACACCGCAGAGCAGATTTTCTGAAATTTTAAGTAGGAAAATTCGGGTATGCCCGTTATAGCAGTTTAGGTAAAGTTATAAACCGAGGTGGTACCGCGCTTATGCGCCCTCTGCAATATTTGCAGTGGGTGTTTTTTATTTTTTAGGAGGATTATTATGAAAATTTTTGAGGAACTAAAAGCAAGAGGTCTTTTAGCTCAGCTTACGAGCGAAGATGAGATAAGGGATTTAATCAACGAGGGAAAAGCAACTTTTTATATCGGATTTGACCCAACGGCAGACAGTTTGCATGTTGGTCACTTTATGGCGCTCTGTCTTATGAAAAGGCTTCAGATGGCAGGTAACAAGCCGATTGTTCTTATCGGCGGTGGAACTGGCATGATAGGTGATCCGTCCGGCAGAAGCGATATGCGCTCGATGATGACAACTGAAACTATTGAGCACAACTGTGACTGTTTTAGAGAGCAGATGTCAAAGTTTATCGATTTTGGAGAGGGCAAGGCTGTTATGGTCAATAACGCTGACTGGCTCTTACAGCTAAATTATGTCGATATGCTACGAGAAGTTGGCTCTCACTTTAGCGTAAACAGGATGCTATCTGCTGAATGTTACAAGCAGAGGATGGAAAAAGGCCTAAGTTTCCTTGAATTTAACTATATGATCATGCAAGCTTACGACTTCTATAAGCTTTTTACAGACTACGACTGTAATATGCAGTTTGGTGGAGATGATCAGTGGAGCAATATGCTTGCAGGAACTGAGCTTATCCGCAGAAAACTTGGAAAAGACTCACATGCGATGACTATAACTCTTCTATTAAACTCAGAGGGCAATAAGATGGGTAAAACAGCAAAAGGAGCTGTTTGGCTCGATAAAAACAAAACATCTCCGTTTGATTTCTACCAGTACTGGAGAAATGTTGACGATGCTGATGTTCTAAAATGCATAAGAATGTTAACATTCCTACCGCTTGAAGAGATAGAGAAGATGAGCGGATGGGAAGGAAGTGAGCTCAATCGTGCAAAAGAGGTGCTAGCTTATGAGCTAACTTCACTTATACACGGCGAAGAAGAAGCGAACAAGGCAAAAGAAGCTGCAGTTGCATTGTTTACAACTGGCGTTGATAGCTTGAATATGCCGACTACTAAGCTCGACTCTGAAAGCATTCTAATCCTTGATATGCTTGTTGCATCAGGACTCACTCCATCGAAGAGCGAAGGTAGAAGACTTGTTACTCAAGGTGGCATTTCTGTTGATAATGAAAAGGTGACAGATCCTGCGTTTTTAGTAGCGCCATCACAAGATAGTGATTTTGTTATTGTTAAAAAAGGGAAAAAGGTTTACCACAAGGTAATATTTATAAAAAATTAACATATATTTCCGAAATAGATGTATAATAAAATTAAACTATAATATTATGGAGGCTTACTATGTATGAATACATTCCAGAGTTGATTACCGGCGCAATAATACTATTAATCGTTATTATTATCCTTGCAAAATCGATTAAAATTGTTTCACAGGCTAATGCATTTGTTGTTGAATTTCTTGGAAAGTATAAAAGAACACTTCCTGCGGGTTTTAATTTAATAATACCTGGCATTGAAAAAGTTGCAAAGAAAGTTATGCTAAAAGAGCAGGTTTTTGATTTTCCGCCGCAACCTGTTATAACAAAAGATAACGTTACAATCCTTATTGATACTGTTGTGTACTTTAGCATAAACAACCCAGTTTTATACACTTATGGCGCTGCCAATCCTATATATGCTATTGAGAACTTAACTGCTACAACTTTGCGTAACATTATGGGTGAGCTTGAACTTGACGAGGCACTCACTTCAAGAGACTTTATAAATGATAAGCTTCGCATTATCCTCGATGAAGCGACAGACCCATGGGGAATTAAGATAAATAGGGTAGAGCTTAAAAATATCTTACCACCAGAGGCTATTCAAACTGCGATGGAGAAACAGATGAAAGCCGAGCGTGACCGTCGTGAAACATTACTTGAGGCAGAGGGTCATAAACAAGCTATAGTAACACGCGGAGAAGGTGAAAAGGCTGCTCGTATTCTTGAGGCAGAAGGCCGTAAACAAGCGGCTCTTCAAGAGGCAGAAGGTCGTGCACGTGCTATTGAGATGATCTATCAAGCAGAAGCTACAGGTCTATCGAAAATTAAAGATATACTTGGTGATGAGGGCGTTATAACACTTAAAAAGCTTGAGGCGCTTAAAAAAGCAGCTGACGGCAGAGCAACAAAAATTATTATGCCAACAGAGCTTGCTTCAGCAGCTTCAACACTTAGCTTTGCAGCTGAAATGTTTGGCTCTAAGGGCGCTGAGGCTATTGACAAGACTGATAAACCAGCAGCTGAGTGGCAGGGTGATTACAATGTTGACAGTGAAGCATATCTGAATACAATAACCACTGATGACAAGTAAAATTAGTTAATAAAATTTAGAGCATTCGCATAAAACGAATGCTCTTTTTTTGTGAGGTAAAATGATTTAGTTAATATTTTATTAACAGTTTTCTTATCGAAAATATGGTACAATTTTAAAAAAGGAGGAATAATTATGCCAAGAAAAATAATACTTGATGTCGATACCGGAAGCGATGATGCAGTAGCTATAATTGCCGCTGTTTTAGCTCCAGAGTTTGACGTAATAGGAATTTGTAGTGTAAATGGTAACAGAGAGGTTAAGCTAACAACTGAGAATACTCTTCGTGTTGTTGAGATGTTGGGTGTTGATATACCTGTTTATAAGGGTTGTGAGTTCCCAATGACTGCAACATTGTTTGACGGATGGAACCAGATAATGACAAACTTCCCAATGACAAGCAGAAAACCAGGGCAGCCTATTCGTGAAGGCACAATGAGTGGACTTACATCAAAAATTCACGGCGACTATCTACCTCTTCCTGCTGCAACGATTAAAGAAGAGGACATTGGTGCTGTTGAATACTATCTAAAAACTCTAAATGCAAGTGATGGAGATATTGAGATAGTGGCTGTTGGACCACTGACAAACCTCGGTGTTGCTCTTCGTGCAGATCCTAGAATTGCAAAGAAGATTAAAGCTATATGGATTATGGGCGGTGGTAGCGAAGTTAATAACTACACACCATCCGCAGAATATAACTTCTGGGTTGACCCAGAGTCTGCTGAAATAGTTATGCAGAGTGGAGTTCCTCTAAATATAGTGCCACTTGACGCAACTCATGCGGCATATCTAACAAAAGCTGATAGTGATGAGATAAGAGCTATTGGCAAACCTTATACAACTGCAATTGCAGACTTTATCGACCAGAGAATCGAAGGTTATTCAGGAGATAGCGATATGAAAGCAGTAGGCGGAGCGCCTATCCATGATGCACTCGCTGTTATTGCTATGATAGATGAAACTGTACTAAAAGACTTTAGAGAAGTTAATTGTCATGTTGATATTGGTGGCGGATATAGCGATGGTATGACTGTTGTTGATAAACGAAACAAAGTTATACCAATACCTACTAACTGTCGTTTTGCATTTGATGCAGATAGAGATAAATTTGCAAGAATGCTTATTGATGTTTTGAAAAACGCTAACTAATTTTTTCGTTTTAAGAGGTTTTGTTTTATACAAGACCTCTTTTAGATATCAATAGTATAATTATATAAAAGGGGATACAATGATTGATGTTTGTTTTACTGACGCAGTAAAAGCTGGTTTATTTCAGGTGAAAAGTTTATACCCTGATGCTGGGATAAAAAGCTGTATCGGTTTATCATTTTATCTTTCACAGGGTGATATAGCCTCTGAAATAATAGCTTCTAACTGTCCTCGCAAAGAGGTCATAAAAGATTTGTTTAGTTTTGAAAGATACGGTGAGTTGGAGGGTTTTGAACTAGCAGCGCTAGAATTTTGGACTGCTGTAATCGCAGATTTTGATATATTCAAATCAACTGTTGAAGATATAAGAATATGGATAGATAATACTCCTGATGCTATTTGTGGGATGTTATTTGCAGCTTATTTGCTAAAGAACAGAAGTAACTCGGTTTCGGTTGTCGAGTTTTCAAAAGTAGTGAGCGATAGTAATATTGATTATCTAGAATGCAGAGGATTTGAAGATTTTAACCCAAGTATGCTAAAATCAGCTCTGTCTTTTGAGCGGAGGTGCAGCAAAGAAGAACTTTTTTTGCAAGCAGAAAAATACGAAAAGCTTTTAGAGATAAACGCACCCTTAAGAGTAGTCGTTAGCAGTGAGGTTTTATCTGTGGGTTTAGATTATTATGATGATAAAATTCGTGATTTATTTTCAGATGAAGGGGAATATGTTGCAAAACTAGTTGGCAAGGCGATGTTTTTAAAGAAAATTCCAACAAATGATGTCTTTATAGCAAAGCGGATAGAGTGCTTTATAGCGAGTGGTGAACTGCTAGTTTCAGATAACATAAATGCGGGATTTTATGAAAAGATTGTCCGAAGAAAAATAGTGAAATAATTTTGCAGTTTGCTTTATAGTGAGTCCTATTAATGACTCTAATAATCACTTCACACTAAATAACAAAAAAAGCCGCCAAATTGGCGGCTTTTAAACTGCGTTTAATAATATATTGTGAATATTCTAATAAACTGTTATGCAAATAGAAAGACTTAAAATAGCAACTAATAAAGCTGATTTAATAAAGCAAATAGTATTTATTTTGAAAGTGCAATTAGCGGTGTTAATTTGCAAGAGTTAATTTTTAAAAAAATTAGATGTTTAAACTGTTTTGTAAACTGCTTAAAGCAAGGTCACTATGAGACTCATGGATAAGCATTGAAACTTCAGTTTCAGACGAAGTTATAAGGTTTAAATCAATCTTATTATCCGATAATATTTTAAAAATCTTATAAGCTTCACCAGGGGTATATCGCAGTTTTTCGCTGTTTACAACTATTTTGGTATACCCAAAAGAAGCCAAAATCTTAATATTAGAACTTTTTGCTTTTATTGCAGCTGTGCATTTTAATATTTCCGACATCTGCGCATCATTTGCTGTAAATGAAAAATCATAGTCATCACTTCTTGGAGGGGAGAGGGATATCATATCGATGTTGATTTTGGCATCAAAGAATGCTTTGAGTACTTCTGAGACAGAAACTAAGTCACTTGGTAGATTAGAAATAGTGACAAGAGAAACATCTTGGGATAAAATTATATCATAATCAGCCATTAGAAATCTCCTCCTAACATATCACTCATATCAAAAAGTCCATTTTTTTCTTTTGAAATGAAAATAGCGGCATTAACGCTTCCAGTTGCAAAAACTTCTTTAGATTGTGCGTGGTGAGAAATAGTTACAACCTCATTATTTCCGGCAAAAATAACATCGTGGTCACCAGCGATTGTTCCACCTCGAACAGCATGTATAGTGAGCTCTCTCTCTTCTCTCTTTGTTGCTTTACCATGTCTTCCAAAGAGTAAGTCGAAACAGTCACCCTGATCTTCATTTATTGCATTTGCAAGCATGAGAGCAGTTCCTGAGGGGGAATCCACCTTTTTATTATGATGGCGCTCAACTATCTCAATATCAAAATCGCGCCCTAAAACAGCAGCCGCTTTTTTTGCTAGTGAAACTAAAAGATTAACACCTATCGACATATTTGCAGTATAGAAGACAGCTGTTTTTTTAGATGCTGCAACTATCTCTTCTTTTTGAGAATCTGATAGACCAGTTGTTGCAACAACAATAGGGGTAGTTGTTTTAACTGCATAATCTAGTGCATACGAAGTGAGAGATGGATGGCTAAAGTCAATTATAACATCAACATCTATATCAACTTCATCAAAAGAGGTGAATACAGGATAATTTTTTGCCCCTATAAACTTATCAACACCACAATATACCTGGCAGTCGTCACGAGAATCGATATATCTTTCGATAACGGTGCCCATAGCTCCGCCACAACCCGAAATTAAAACTTTAATCATTTTACACATCCTTTGAAATTATCAGATTAAGTTATGTTTTTGCATCTCTTCTTTTAGAATATTTAGATGGCGAACATCTAAATCAACAAGTGGTAGCCTGCAATTTCCGGCTTTAAAGCCAATTAGGTTTACAGCGGTTTTAACAGGTATAGGATTAACATCTATAAAGAGAGCATTTAGAAGTCCTAAGTATTTTAGTTGCATTTCGCTACTCTCCACTGTTTTTCCATCAAGGTAGAGAGATGCTATATCGTGAATAACTTTTGGTATAATATTTGCAGCAACTGATACAATGCCTTTTCCGCCGAGTGACATTATCGGCACTATTTGATCATCATTTCCAGAATAAATATCAAGTGAGTCACCACAAGCAGCCGCAATTTTTGCAATATGAGATATATCGCCACTGGCTTCTTTAGTAGCTATGATATTTGGGTGCTTTGCAAGCTCTTTATAAGCATCAATAGATATAGTCATACCAGTTCTTGAAGGGACATTATAGAGCATTATAGGAAGGGGTACGTTATTTGCAACCTCCATAAAATGGTGAACAAGACCACGTTGTGATGTTTTGTTATAGTATGGAGTTACTTGAAGTAGTGCATCTGCGCCGACTGCCGCCGCCTCTTTTGAGAGCATTAGCGAGTATGCAGTATCGTTACTTCCAGTACCAGCTATAACAGGAACTCTTTTCGCAGTTTTTAGGACGGTAAATCTTATAAGCTCTATATGTTCATCATCGGTAAGGGTTGAGCTTTCACCTGTTGTTCCACAGATAATAATTGCGTCAGTTTCGTTTGTTATTTGAAACTCAATAAGTCGCTCAAGCTCAGGATAGTCTATGTTTCCAGACTTATCCATAGGGGTAACTATGGCAACACCGCTCCCTGTGAAAATTGTTTTTTTCATAGAAATCTCCATTCTGTGCGTAGCACAAATAGTATTAAAATCTCAATAAAGTTTTGAGATTTATCACTTCGTCGTATCTGAGTGTAAATTTTTATTTACTCTCCCAGAAAGAGATAAGTTTTTGCGCTATTTGAACTGCGTTTGAAGCAGCACCTTTTCTGATATTATCAGCAACAACCCACATGTTAAGCCCATTTTCAATAGAGAAGTCACGGCGGATACGTCCAACTAAAACTTCATCAATTCCATTTGACTCTGATGCAAGCGGATAAACTTCGTTTTTAGGATCATCCTTGAGGATAACACCTTCAGATTTACTCATTAAATCTTTTATATCAGCTACTTCGAAAGGTTTTTTTAGCTCAATGTTAATAGACTCACTGTGTGAATTAAAAACAGGAACTCGAACAGTAGTTGCGGTTATAGCAATACTGTCATCATGCAGTATTTTATGTGTCTCGTTAATCATCTTAAGCTCTTCTTTTGTATATCCATCTTCGGTGAAAACATCGATATGTGGAATGCAATTATCGAAAATAGGGTATGGGAACTTAACAAGGTCATAGCCTTTTTTCTCGCTATAATCTAAAACTCCACTCTCAAGGTCGGTGAAACCAGCAGCACCAGCGCCAGAAACCGCCTGATAGGTTGAATAAACTATCCTCTTAATACCATATGCATCGTGAATAGGTTTTAGAGCAACAACCGCCTGAATTGTTGAGCAGTTTGGATTTGCTATAATACCATTGTGCTTTAGGATATCTTCTGGATTAACTTCTGGCACAACTAGTGGAACTTCTTTATCCATTCTCCACTGTGAGCTGTTGTCGATTACAACGCAGCCCTTTGAAGCGGCAATTGGCGCATATATTTTAGATGTTCCACCACCAGCTGAGAAAAGTGCTATATCGAAACCGCTATCAAAGCTCGACTCGCAAAGCTCTTGAATTATATGTTTTTTACCAAGGAACTCAACCTCTTTACCAGCACTCCTTGCACTCGCAAACAAAACATATTCACTACAAGGCAGTTTCTTCTCCTCTAAAACTTTTAAAAATGTTCTGCCAACCATTCCTGTAGCGCCAACAACGGCAATTCTGTACTCTTTCATAATAAAAACCTCCACAAATTTATTAAAAATAAAAAACCGGTTGAAAACCGGCAGGGTATACAATATAATATTAGAA